>NZ_JAAHHM010000003.1:276466-298543 GCF_010692445.1 Moorena sp. SIO3E8
TGAGTTCAATCTGACCATTCCCATTTAAATCAACTAAATCTTGTAACCATTCTCCAAAGCTGATCCAGGAGAAATACAAAAACTGATAATCTTGACTTCCTGGTTTCCAACCCCGGACTTGGGCAATCTAAGTACAGGACAAAAAATGTAAAGATTGCCGAAAGTCGGCACTGGTTCCGCCGAGTGAGAAGCGAAAAGTTTTGACATTAGTTGTTTACAGAGCATATCGAATTGTGAATAACTGCGACCAAGATATGCCAACCTCCAAAATGTCTAACTTCACCGCAGGCACAATCTTTGTGGTAAAATGAACTCCTACACAGTTGTGTACTAACCAGTAGACATCAAGGGTTCTTTGAAGGTTTTTGCGAGATTAACGCATAGGTGTTGGTTTTACGCCGAAAGGCGCTCGTTACGACGTCCCCCAGAAGCATTGAAAGCTGAGCCATGATTGGCATGAATATCACTGTCGGTGACCTCATGCTCAGTTTCAGGATGCTCAGGCACAGGAGCTTGATATTTTTTTCGTTTACGACCTGCACCTTTGTTCGCACCCTTATTTTTAAGTCGCACTCGGATCCCTTTTTGCAACCCCTTTGGTGGACGTCCCGGTCGCCCCGTGCGGATCACCTCATGGCAGATCTCAAACAGCAGGTTGCCATATCGTCGTTCTCCATAGGTTTTGAGATTGAGGCTTCCGGTTTGGTAAATCACCAACGCTCAAGACTTTTAACCCCTGCTCAAATAACTGTTGGTCTTTCGGTCCACAGTGCAATTCCCATAGAAATCGACTGCCTCGCTCCATCAAGACCATTGTCCATCCGTGGTGATTCTGAAGCAGGTAGGTTTTTATCTACAATCGTCAACAGCTCATCTCCTTCTATCTCCTGATGAATAAACTGATGGAGCAGGGCATAAAGCATCAGGGTAGGTTTGAGACCCGCTAAACGTCTTTGAAAATTAATTACACTCTTTTTTGATACAATTATTTTTTTATATGTATCATTAAGACCCATAATACCCTTCTGGCTTTAAGAATCACGGATTACCGACTCAGGGGAGTGGTCAGACCCGCCAGTGGCGGCTGCTATGGTCTCGCTGAAATAGATGTCACACTCTCGGCAATGATAAATCGTACGGAAACCATGGTTTTGAGTACTATAGCGGTGGTGAGGGGACACATCCTCACTCCCACATCCAGAACATGGGTAGGAAAATAGTTCGATCATACAACCACCATTGAGGAAAGGCTTCTATTAACTCCAGCATGCCCCTATTTCATGACCTGCAAGGCTTTTCTCCTTCACATTCGACGGAACCAGTACCATTACGTCACATTTTCCAACTCTGCGGACAGGGCAGCGAGATCAAGTCCGAACTTTGGTCTACTCCTCCTGTTAATCAGCTAGTCTTTATCGGTTATCATTATAGATACCGATAAACTTCGCCAAAAGTTAAATAACTCAGGACTTACGCACAGACTCCATGGGTAGGCTAGGCCACACCTTGTTCACACTACAGGTAGTGTAAATTGAGGGATTTGCGTAAGTCCTATAACTGCTTGGCTACTTCTGTTACTGTTTAATTTCATCTAATTCAAATACATGACCTTAGGTAAGTCCGAACCCAACCAGATTGATAAAATTGATCGCAAATTACCAAAACTAAATACCACCCAACAACCTCTCGTTTCTGAAGAAGAGATGCGCCAAGCGGTACGGACTTTACTGTTAGGATTGGGAGAAGACCCAGACCGCGAAGGCTTGAAAGATACTCCTAAAAGAGTGGTCAAAGCCTTGAAATTTCTGACTTCTGGCTATCATCAATCTTTAGACGAACTCCTCAACGGGGCAGTATTTCACGAAAATACCAATGAAATGGTCTTAGTTCGGGACATTGACCTATTTAGCTCCTGCGAACACCATATCTTACCTATTCTCGGTCACGCTCACGTCGCTTATATTCCCGACGGTAAGGTAATCGGACTGTCAAAAATTGCTCGTATTTGTGAAATGTACGGACGACGTTTGCAAGTACAGGAAAGATTAACTGCCCAAATTGCCGATGCCCTTCAAGGATTATTAAAACCAAAAGGGGTGGCGGTAGTAGTGGAAGCAAGCCATATGTGTATGGTAATGCGAGGAGTCCAAAAACCTGGTTCTTGGACTGCCACTAGTGCGGTTAGAGGTGTATTTGCAAATGATCCAAAAACCCGTCAGGAGTTTATGAGTTTAATTCACTACAACCATTCAATGCATTAATTAATTCGCTTGGCAGCATGAGAGATGGGTATAAAGCTCATCTCTTTTTTTGATACAATGATTATCGTCATCAAAAAAAACTCCTTATGATTATTGCTGTCGCCAGTCCGACCGGTGCCGGTAAAACCCACTGGATTGGTCAACAAATAGCCGAAACCAATAAACCTGTAGGTTATTTCAGTCCTAAAACCGATTCCGTACCCATTGATGCAATATATCTCCAAAGTGAATACCCTCAACTAAAACTTTATCAGACAGGGGAAGAAGCGGAATTAGACAAAACCATTACTTATCTAGAGATTCCCTGGTATTTGGATTTAGCCGGAATTGAACCTTTACTGCAAACTTTTAACCCCCATCGAGTAGCCATAATCCCCGGCGATACAGATAGTACAGAGTTAAATACTTGGGCGGATGAAGTTATTCCAGGAAATAACATCACTAAGCCAACCACAGCTTTGCAGATTCATCGGGGGGTTTTGACGGGGGAAATTTTAGATTTTGATAGTTTAGCTACTTTTTGGCTGGAACTTACTCAAGGTGCTTACGGTGAGGTAGCTCGGGTAAAAGGACTTTTCGACCTAATGGATGGACAAATTTATTATGGTGACTTCATACTAGGGGAATCCGAATTAGCATTTACACCTTTAAAATTACCCCGTTGGTTAAATGGTAAACCAGATCGTTTTAGTGGTTTTGAAATAGTAGGTAGTAATTTAGATAAAGCTGAAATTGTTCAAACTGTCCAAGATTGCTGTCTTCCCGAATCGGCAATTAATTATTACCAACAACAAGTAAAAGAGTCTTTAGAAATTGAACCAGAGGTAGAAGTGGTATGAAAATAGCAGTGATATCTTGTATCCATGGTAATTATGCAGCTTTAGATGCAGTTTTACTGGATATTGACCAACAAAAAGCAGAAAAGATTTATTGTCTGGGGGATTTAGTGGGTTATGGTCCCTATCCTAATGCAGTGGTGGAACAAATTCGTTCTTTAGATATTCCCACTGTACAGGGTTGTTGGGATGAAGATATTGTAGAAGGACTAAATGCTTGTGAATGTAGTTATCCTTCCCTGTTGGCGGAAAAAAGAGGTAAAATCGCCCACGAATGGACAAATAAGCACGTCAATCCCGAAGTTAGGGAATATTTAGCCCAACTACCCCATACCTACAAAGAAGATAATCTCTGTTTCGTACATGGTAGTCCTAATAGCAACCACGAATATTTGTTACCCGAAATGGATGCTTTCACTGCTTTAGAAAGAGTTCTCTCCAGCGATGCAGATATATTATTTTGCGGACATACCCACTTTCCCTATGTCCGCACCCTAGATTCTGGACAATTACAGGTTAAAGTTCGTCAACCCAGTAGAAACGAACAACCAACCATAAGTTTTAATACTCCCCTGAAGCGAATTATCAATGTCGGTTCGGTAGGCGAACCCCGTCATGGTCGTCCCAATGCTACCTATGTTATCTATGACACGGAAACACAAGCAGTAAACTTGCGGGAAGTCGAGTATGACTATCAAACAACCTGCGCTGCCATCTTAGATGCTGGTTTACCACCGATTTTCGCTTGGCGTTTGGCTAGAGGTTTGGAATTTGCCGAAAAAGCCGACGATCCGACTCATGTGTGTGAGAGGTAAATTAAATTACTTAAATATTTAAATTGAAAATCAATGTGGGCAATTTTAAGCGGAATTGAAGGAAATATCGCAGCTTACGAAGCAGTGTTGGCAGATATCAAACGCCAGCGCGTTAAGGTGGAAGCATTGTATATTCTGGGCGATATCGTAGCAGCTAACCAAGATAGCGAACAAGTAATTAAACGAATTCAGAATCCTTTACCTAGAGAATTAGAACCCCAAGTATGCGTAGGCTGGTGGGAAGAACAATGCTTTACTTTACACGGTTTGGGTTCGACACCAGAACCGACAGAATTAATCGAGCGCTTTGGTAAAGAAACTGCTAAACTTCTTTGGGATTCGGTATCTCGCGAAACCGTACAGTGGTTACGCAACTGTCATTTTGGCTTCTTTGAATTAGATTGTTTGTTAATTCACGGTAGCACTGTTAGCGTCAGCGATGAGTTAACCCCCGAAACCGCACCCTGGAAAATGTTAGACCGCTTGCAAAGAGTCCAGGCAAATTATCTCTTTTGTGGTCGTTCGGGTCAAGTATTTGAATATCAACTACAAGGAGGTTCAGTAAATAGTTCGGTGATGACTTTAGATCGCCAGCAAGCTGTGCAAACTATTACTGCACCCAAAAGAAGAGTTGTTGGTGTAGGAAATGTAGGCAAAGAACCAGGAAAGGCTACTTATACGCTTTATAGTCCAAATAGCGATTTTTTAGAGTTTAAAACAGTTTTTTATGGCCATAAAAAGGGATCTGGTAATTAGTTTCAGGTTGCTAAAGGTATGGCTAAGTGCAAAAACAGGTAGTCGGAGACAACTTTCTGGAAAAGGCGTTGCTGATTTTGGGTATGCTTTCGCCCCCCTAGCCCCCCAAGCGAGGGATTTAGGGGGCTGTAATAAAATCAGATAATCGCGTATTCATTCCTTAATTCAGCAACGCCCAAACGTCGCTGATAATTGCTATAGTAAAAAATATTAGTGCTTAATTGGTGACGGCTTAGCAGCTACCTTGATTTTGAATTTTGAAATCAGCCATGAGAGCAACCAAGGCATGTGACGTTTGATCAGGACAATCAGCTTGCCATAGTTTGTGATTACCTGTTCCCGTTGTCGTCGGGAAATAGCTTTAACAATTTGTTTGGCAGTTTCCTCAGCAGAAATAATAAGCCTGGGGGAAATAGGATCTTGCCAGTCTGAATGCCAAATTCCCTGATTGTCTAGTTGACGAATTTCAGTAGCAACGTACCCTGGACAAATGTGTGTGACCGACACCCCATGGGGAGCCAACTCCTGAGACAACGACTCACACAAAGCCCTCATAGCAAATTTGCTCATACTATAGGGAGAATCGCCACTCAAGGCAACGTAACTTTTTACGCTACTAATAATGACCAGTCTTCCTTGAGTTTTCTTGAGGTCATCTAAGGTGGCGTAGATGGTACTCAGTACCCCAAAAACATTGGTTTCCCACAGACGTCGATAGTCATTCACCCTGAGGTTTTCCACATTACCCTTCAAAGACCAGCCAGCATTAGCAACAACGATATCAATTTTGCCGAACTTACTACGGGCAAAGCTTGCCGCTTGATCAAGCTCACTATCCTTCGTGACATCACAGGGGATAGCAAGTACACGTTGACCATTAGGATCAATTTGTGATGCTATGGCTTCTAATCGTTCTGCTCGCCGAGCTAGGAGTACCACATTGGCTCCTTCACGGGCTAATTCATGAGCAAGAGCTGCTCCAATCCCAGAAGAAGCTCCTGTGATTAGTGCCACTTGATCCTTAAAGTTGCTCATCTACTGCTTGCTTAAAGTTAATTTCAATATTTTGAGCTGGATTGTATTAAATAATAAAATTTTACTGTATAATTTTAAATCCTAAGATAAACACTCGCCTAGTTGAGCTTCAATCGGGTCGCGAACAATCTAACGATATCAGCCCCAAGTTACCTTCGTTAGTATAAGGTCTAATGAATCTCCCCGCTTTAAAGGGTTAAAGATGTCAAATATCCCAGTTTTGCAGAAGTCCTAAAAAATTTTGTGCCAAGGACTTGACACATTTGTAATATACATGTAGTATAGAAGTAAGGTTAAAGAGAAAACATCGCGCTACAAGGAGGGATGCCCAATGATTCATGTTCGGTTTGAAGGTCGTTCCTACGACATTGCTGAAGGTCAGCTGGGTATAGCCAAAAGTATGAACGATATTGCTGTTAAACAGCAACTCGCGAAGTACTTTGATGTAGCCCCAGAGCGCTTTACCTCTTATGTCATCGACCGCAGTACCAACCGCAATCTGATTATCAGACCTGAAGCGGTTTATGGTTAAGGTTTATGGTTAAAAGGTGTTAAAAGGTTAAACCTTTTGTCCTGTGCCCTGATCTCAAGAAGCCTACACACAGATAACGATCCTAAGGTAGCAAACTCGGGTAACCGAGGAGCGCGAGCACTAAGCCATTGTCTTACAGAGATTTGGCGTGCGTGTCCACTGCTAAGCCATGCTTGGTGAGGACGGTCGTAAGTTGCTAAAAAGCTTTTGTTAACTTGCACAGGAGCAATTGTTCCAAATTTCCCCCCGCGCCCTAACTGCTGAAGCTTACATACTACCGATCTACTAATCGGAAGGTTATAGGTTCGAATCCTATCAGCGGCGCTATTTGCCGCTGTAGCTCAAATGGATAGAGCATCATTTTATTAAAAGCTTTACTGACTTGCGCGGGCACCCCAATTCTAGTGAAATTAGAGTGGTTTTACTGGCATAACCAAAGCATTTAAAAAATTAACTGAGTCACCTTCGCGCCCTGACCCGGAAAGCTTTCATACTCGCCAAATGGAAAGGCACTTGACTTATCATCGAGAATATGCGGGTTCAAATCCCGTGTGTGAAACAACGGCTTTCTGAACTTGCGCGAAGCGATGCAGCGCGGTCTTGGGGGTTCCCCCCATGAGCGACTGCATCAAGACATTGATTCAACCTTCTAGAAATAATTTCCAAATCATGGTACAGAGTGATAAAAGTACTGGTTAAAGAACTGTTATAAGTTCCTATCAATCTTTTGTTAACTTGCACAAGAGTAATTGTTCTAAATTCCCCCCCGCGCCCTAACCGCTGAAGCTTACATACTACCGATCTGCTAATCGGAAGGTTATAGGTTCGAATCCTATCAGCGGCGCTATTTGCCGCTGTAGCTCAAATGGATAGAGCATCATTTTATTAAAAGCTTTACTGACTTGCGCGGGCACCCCAATTCTAGTGCAATTAGAGTGGTTTTACTGGCATAAATAAATAACTTTCAAATTAAACGTGTAAGGGAAAAATTGAATCACCTTCGCGCCCTGACCCGGAAAGCTTTAGTACATACTCGCCAAATGGTAAGGCACTTGATTCTGTTCAAGTATATACGGGTTCAAATCCCGTGTGTGAAACAACGGCTTTCTGAACTTGCGCGAAAGGTAATTCAAAACACTGCTAATAAATCGTGGCTTAGTTGATGTATTTTAGGTAAATTTTTATTAATTATTCAACCTTCAACCTTTAACTAAACAACCCAATAACCAAATAACCAAACAACCAAATAACTTATAAATTTATCAATAAATTACATAGGACCATAGGAGGTAAATCCTATGAAAACTGAAGAGCGTGACCTGCGTTTAGAATTACTCAATAGTTTATTGACTACACCCCATCGTAAGCTGGAGCAAGTAACAGAATTGCACCAACTGATGGTAGAACTTGACCCAATTTTTTATGGTCACTTAGCCGTTTGGTACGAAAATCATGGGGATGTCCGCGACCACAAAGAAGTGTTTTTAGGTCATTTGTTGACTAGCAATTTGACTGAACACCGAGATGCTGGCTTTGTGATGCTGCAAAAATTCCCACCCTACCAGGTGGCACGAGTAGTGGATTTTATGAAGCAGCAGCGCAATAAGGTGCCTCGTTCGGCTCGGACAGCAGTGCGGCGCTACCTTAAAACACGGGAAAAGACTCCAGCATTGTTTGACCGAGCAGCATTGCGGGGTCGAAAGGCGATGAAGCATCTCTATGCTAGTTTACATATTAAGCCTAGCGCTAGAGCAGATGCAGTCTTATTTAAAGACAATCCTCCAGAAGGTTCTTTAGCTTGGATACTCAAGCAGTTAGCGAAAACTGAAACTGCTGCTGAACAGGCGCAATTGATTGTTGAACATAAGATTCCCTATACCATCGCCATTGGTGCTGTGCGCTCTGTCACTCCTACGGTGTTGGTAGCCCTAATCAATTCTATGACACCCCAAGAGGTAATTAATAATCTCAAATCCCTCCAAGGGCGGGGTGCGATGGAACACCCACAGGTCAAGGAGTTGATTGAGGCAAAGCTAGAACAGGCACAGACAAGCGATCGCGTTTCTGCGTTCAAGGCACAAGTTGCTGCTGAAGCTGCTCAGTTAGATACTCAAACTCTTGCTAAGTTAAAACAAGTTACCAATGAGCAAGTAAAGCGCAAAGGTACCATTACCAAGCCCACTGGTCTACTAGTGGACAAGTCCGGTTCAATGGACAAAGCCATTGAAGTTGGTAAGCGGCTGGCAGCCCTAATCTCTGGTATTACTGAAGCTGAGCTGTTTGTCTATGCCTTCGATACCATGCCTTACCCAGTTAAGGCTCAAGGAAAAGAGTTGAGTGACTGGGAACGTGCCTTCAGGCACATCAAAGCAGGGGGTGGAACTAGCATTGGTTGTGGTTTAGAAGTAATGCGCTCTCGAAAGCAGGCGGTTGACCAGATTATCTTGGTTACCGATGAAGGTGAAAACACAGCACCTTACTTTGGTAAGGTTTACAAGACCTACTCTCGTGAATTGGGATTGATGCCCAATGTGATTATTGTCCGAGTTGGTTACTCCTACGACTGGGTGGAAACTACACTGAAGCAGCAAGAGGTGCCAGTAGAAACCTTTACCTTTGCTGGAGATTACTATTCTCTACCAAACCTGGTTCCACTGATGACTCGTCCGTCACGGCTAGACTTATTGATGGAGATTCTGGAGACACCGCTACCGGTGCGAAATGATAAGTAGTCGTGATTAAATGATAAGTAGTCGTGATTATTTGAATAAATTTTAACGACTTGTGTGCCCTAACAGCCAGAGCTTACATACATTAGTACGAGAGGAAAATTACCGTTACTCTAACGTAGCGGGCGTGAAGCGAGGAAGGCGCAAAGAACCCGGAATGTTGGCTTAGAAGTAGCCATCATTTAAAGAGTGTGTAGTAACTCACCGGCGGAGTTCCTTTTAAGTGACGAACGCTTTCGCTCTGGCGACTTGCACATTGCGATGCAGAGGTGCGACCCGTGGCGAATTTAATTCGCCTACGGAAAACGCACCATTACGGTCTTGGGGAGGCAGCGCGGTCTTGGGGAGGCAGCGCCGCCAAAGGGGGTTTCCCCCATGAGCGACTGCATCAAGACAATATTTTCACAATCGAGCAGGATCTTGATACTCCCATCGCTAAATCAAGCGATTATAGCGTTCGCGTAGCGGCTCCAAAGGAGCTGGGATTCTTAAGAGTAAAAACTCTTAACGGCTGAACCAAACAGCCTCTAGACTCTCCGATCAAATCATTGAGCTTACTTGTATTTTGGTCTACGCTTCTAGCAGGGGCTTTTCAGCTTGCGCGCAAACCGGCACCTAAAAGGCGCATTAATATTCCTTAATCCTAGCATAGATTATCAAAAAGCGCAACAGATCCAGTCTCCAATTCCCCTCCCGCGCTTCATGCGCGGGTATAACGGTAGTCCCCTTGGAGTTGAATGATGGCAAATATCCTCGACCTCATCAATCAAATTGCTGCAAAGGAAGCGCAACTGAGTGACAATCAATTCCTCGCTCCCTGTGTACGTGGGGGACGGGTAAGAACTCGTGTAGCTGGAATGATTTATACCTTTTCCCCTAAACCTCGTAACTTTGAAGGATGGGGTATTTTTCAGCCAGTCAGCAACAAAGTAGCAACTGTGGTGGAAGAGCCCGATTTGTTTCAACTTGAGGACTATTGGCAACTGCTCCAACCGTTGCGTTTACGACTAGCTTATCAATTGTCAGGAAAGACTTGGCTAGGGTATCCGGTGAATGAATCCGATGCTCGTCAGCGTTTTGGCACGGTTAAACCTATTCCTGTGCATCTGGTCGAGGGCGGGGTAGCTTTTGAACAAGTGGTAGCTCGTGGGGATGGTAAGGCTTGGTGGTTTCAGCAGCTTGACCGTAAGGGAGATCCGTTACTAGCAGAACAACTTAGAGAGCAGTTAAAGCAAGTAACACCACCTGAAGAACTGGATGTAAAGGGGCTGACACCAGAAATGAGAATAGTTTATGACTTGGTAACACAACAGAGTAAAGATTTTAAAGCTAAAGCTCTGCATCAACGGGATCACAGAAGGCTGGAGCAAGCTTTGGAAATGGGTGGGGGAGCACTGCAACAGTTCCATGACCGGGGAGAATTCTGGCAAGTGCGCTGGAGCACTGCTGACGGTGAACACCACACATCAGCGATATCTAAACAGGATCTGACTGTAATCAGTTCCGGGATTTGTCTAAGTGGACGCGATCGCGATTTTGATTTACAGTCCTTGGTTGGGGTGATTGAGGGACGATATCGGGATTAGGATTATGTCAATTTTTTTCCACGAACAACTCTACCGTACCTCCGAAGTCATGGCCCAGTTACGTGACTACCCCGTGACCGTGTGTGGTGCAGGAGCACTTGGAGCAAATATTACTGAAAATTTGGCTCGTTCAGGCTTTGGAAAGCTAAAGGTGATTGATTGCGATCGCATTGAAGAACGCAATCTTTCTACCCAACCCTACTACCGCTCTGATATTGGTGCCCATAAAGCCAAAATCCTGGCCCATTCCCTCTACCAAGCGGTTGGGGTAAAATTGGAGGCTAAGGTTAAGGAATTAACTACAGCTAATACCAAACAATTACTGAATAATTCTACTTTAGTCATTGACACCTTTGATAACAGTGTCGCTCGTCAAGCCGTAAAAGATTACTGTGATAATTCCCAAATCCCTTGTCTTCATGTTGGGTTAGCAGAAGACTACAGTGAGATAATTTGGAATGAAAATTATCGAGTTCCTTCCCCAGTTAATGATGATGTTTGTGATTATCCATTAGCTCGGAATTTAGTGCTGATGACTACAGCAGTTGCTACTGAAGTCATCATTGAATTTATTAGCACAACCAAAAAACTAGATTTCACCTTCACCTTGAGAGATTTAACTATCAAGGCCATAGATCGCAGTTCTTAATTGGGTGATGGACTTTCATTCTAGGGAGTAGGGAGTAGGGAGTAGGGAGTAGAGGGAGTAGAGGGAGTAGAGGGAGAGGGTTTTAGCACTGCATCGCTTAAAACCCTCTTTGCTATTGCCTATTGCCTCTTGCCTCTTGCCTTTTGCCTATTGCCTCTTGCCTTAAAAGGATAAGTAATATCCATAAAATGTTGCTGAGAATTGCTATATCTCTATTAATTCTTTATCCATCAACTTAGGATTAGTATCAACTAACTGTCTTTCAATTTCATCCCGGACAATTTGACGATATTCAAGAAAGTGTTCGTTGTGAGCGCATAGAGTAAGGTAATGTTCCCACACACCTGGATTATGCCTGAAAATACCAAATAAATGATGCCAGAATTTCCAGCGAGTACTGCGCTTAAACCCTTGCCGCCAAACTACAGTCCCCAGAGCTTTCAAATCTACCAAATCCGGCATTTTGAATGGGGCTTTGCATTTAGGGGGGCCAAGCTTTAAAAAACATTTATAGGCACGGTCTATATAGCGCTCAGGTTCGTATAGCGTCCAGAATGCTTCGATGTATTCTTGAGCAATCTCCTCAATGGGACGAGTAGGAACAAAGTTCATTAGGGTGGTTTGATTGATATCTTTTTTTGTGTTATCTCGCAAACGCCCTTCTTTTTCTAAGCGATTCCATAGAGCAGTATTGGGTAACGCCTGTAACATGCCAAACATGGCTGTAGGGATAGCAGCCTGTTCAACAAAACTAATAATACGGGAACCTGCTCCTTGTTTCTCTCCATCAAAACCAATAATAAACCCTGCCATTGGTCGTAATCCCGCACGGATTATTTTATCTACATCATCCGTTAGAGAGCTGCGAGTGTTTTGGTATTTTTTGGTTAGTTTAAGGCTTTCTTCGTCTGGTGTTTCAATCCCTAAAAAGACAGCATCAAAGTTAGACTCCACCATCAAGTCCATCAATTCTGAATCCGCAGCTAGGTCTACCGATGCTTCCGTATTAAATCGGAAGGGATAGTGATGGTCTTTTTGCCATACTTTTAGCTCTTTCAGAAGTAGCTTAACATTACGCTTATTCCCAATAAAGTTGTCATCCACCATAAAGATACCACGCCGCCAGCCTAATTCATAGAGATAATCCAATTCCTTGAGAAGCTGGGCTGGTTCCTTTGTTCTAGATTTGCGGCCATAGAGAACAATGATGTCACAGAACTCGCACTGAAAAGGACATCCCCGCGAAAACTGTACTGACATTGAATCATAGGCATCAAGCTCTAACAAATCATAGCGGGGAATCGGGGTTTGAGTGACATCGGGTTTTTCTGTAGTGCGAAAGGTTCCACTAGTTTCTCCCCGCTTTAAAGCCTCTACAAACATCGGTAGGGTGATTTCTCCTTCATCTAGGATTAGAAAATCCACCCCTGCCTTCTTTGCTTCTTCGGGTAAAGAGGTAGGATAAGGTCCCCCAAATGCCACTAATTTACCACGTCGTTTGGCTTCCTTAATTTGGTTTAGGGCATCGGTTTTTTGGACAATCATCGCTGAGATTATCACCAGATCTGCCCATTCAAATTCTGCTTCGGTTACGTCTCGGATATTGCGGTCAACAAGTTTAAATTCCCAGTCTTGAGGTAATAATGCAGCAACAGTAATTAGACCTAAGGGTGGCAATAAAACTTTGCGATTAACTAATTCAAGGATTTTGTCATAAGACCAAAAGGTTTTCGGAAATAGCGGATACAGTAATAAAACTCGCATTTAGAGAAATCCTCACACACGTGGCCATAGAGCCTATAGCGATCTTACATCTTAATTAAGTAAGCTATCAGCTTATGCGCTACGCGCACGCTACGCGAACAGCCATCAGCTATCAGCTTATGGGTTAGGTCACAGCGTCGTTCGCACAGCGTGGCCATTCGCGTAGCGTGGCCTAAAGGCCAAGGCCAAAGCCTGTGCCACGCTACTTGAGGTGCTTTTGAATAAAATGACCATGATAGTTGACCACTGACTACTGACTGCTGACTGCTGACCGCTGACCTAGGGTTTTAATGACGGCTCCAATTATTCACTACACCCCAAACCCAGTGCCAAGCTCTGGCTCCACACCCTTACGAGCTAAAAAGGCTGCTTGTTACCCCCTGAGGCTTAATTACTGACTCTGGTTAGTCTCCTGGTAACTCAGCCAAGAAAGTTTTACGATTCCCAAATTCCGCAATAAATTGCTCCTGCGGTTCTGCTCAGAGTTTTTCCCGTCAGAGGGGTTCTGATCAAAGCGGTTGATGTATGTGAGGATGCGATCGCATTCTGTGGTGCTAACTATACTACAACCCTGGCTCAGTAAATCATCCACTGAAGTAAATCTACCCTTAGGAGTATACCAACTTGACCCCAATTTGGCAGTCTGACCGTTGGGATAATTCCAAGATGACCCCAATTTGGCAGTCTGACCGTTGGGATAATTCCAAGATGACCCCAATTTCGCTGTTTCCCCATTTGGCCAGTTTAAAAAAGAGCTCTGACCTTGCCTAGGACGTTTGCAGGTAACTGCCCGTAAACCTTTAATCATACCCACAAAGCTTTTTGCCTCTTCTGTCATGCTGGCTAGTTCTGCCATTACAGTTAGGTCGAAGCAATCTTGAGAAGAAGTTTGTAGTGACTCAATACTTGATGAAGGTAAGTTACTATTTCCACAGTACTTATATTCTAGGGTAGCTAGATTATCCCTATCTAAGTTTTCGCGAATCGCCAAGCGACGCACAGCACGAATCTCCCTACATTGATTAGATTCAGCAGATACGTTATTAGTTCCTAAGCCAATAGTACATAAGGTTAAGAGTGATAATAACACTCGAATCTGATATTTCATGGAGATGAATCTTCCTGAACACATCAATAGTCTGAACAGCCAAGATTATCAAAGACCCTGACTTCTCACTGGCTAGTAGAGACGTTGGATGATATCAAAAGTTTCACCATTGAAATAATTTTAGTCGCGATTCAATCCTAAGGATTGAGCTGTCAGCTATTAGCTATCAAAAGTTATGTTTAGGGACTTATAGCAGTTCTCAATAAATTTAGTATAGGGTTTTAATTAGGGCTCCAATTATTCACTAAATCCTACACCCAGTGCCAAGCTAGGCACTGAAACCCTTACTAGTTTAAAAGCCTGCTTGTTACTCCTTGAGGCTTAATCAGCTACTCTAGTAAGCCTGTCAAGAATTTGCATGATTGACAAATCCCGTAAAAAATAGTCTCTGCTGGTAATTTCAGAGCGGTTCGAGTCATAGCTGTTCCGGTCATAGCGGTTCCGCTCAGAGGGGTTAATGTGTGTGAGAATGCGATCGCATTCTGTGGTGCCAACTATACTACAACCCTGGCTCAGTAAACTATCCACTGAAGTAGTCCTACCCTTAGGGGTATACCAACGTGACCCCAATTGGGCAGTCTGACCGTTAGGATACTTCCACGAACCTGATGACCCGAATTTGGCAGTCTTTCCGTTGGGATACTTCAATTGTGACCCGAATTTAGCAGTCGTTCCGTTAGTATACTTCCATTTTGATCCCAATTTGGCAGTCGTTCCGTTGGGATACTTCCATTTTGACCCTGATTTGGCTGTTGCCCCATTTGGCCACTCTAACGAAGATCTCTGACCTTGCCTAGGACCGTTGCAGATAACTTGCTTTAAACTTTCAATCGTACCCAAAAAGCTTCTTCCCTCTTCTGTCATGCTGGCTAGTTTTGCCATGGCGGTCAGGTCGAAGCAATCTTGAGAGGAATTTCGTGGTGACTGAATACTTGATGAACGTCGGTTACTCTGTCCACAGTACTTATATTCTAGGGTAGCCAGATTATCGCTATCTAAATTTTCGCTAATCGCCAAGCGACGCACAGCACGAATCTTCATACATTGATTCGATTGAGCAGATACGTTATCGGTTCCTAAGCCAATAGTACATAGGGTTAAGAGTGATAATAACACTCGCATCGGATATTTCATGGAGATCAATCTTCCTGAACACATCAATAGTATGAACAGCCAAGATTATCAAAGACCCTGACTTCTCACTGGCTAGTAGAGACGTTGGATGATATCAAAAGTTTCAGGGTTGAAATAATCTTGGTAGCGATTCTAAGGTATAGCAGTCGCTAGGGTAGTTAGGAGATGACAAAAGTCTCAAACCTAAGTAAGCGCAAGAGTTTGACTTCTGACTTCTGACTTCTGACTTCTGACTTCTGACTTCTGACTTCTGCTATAAGCATGGAGCTGTCATAAAATGCTGTTGCATAAAAAATTACCAAAAGCCTGAGAAGTATATAGCTATGTGTCCAACACTGAACTTTTGGGAGAGGTCAAGGTACTAAGTATGATGCTGGAATAAAGTGTTAATTCAAGTGTCAAGTTAGCATACATCATCCTCTGATAGTTCATTACCAGGACTTATGCCAAATTGGGTAACAAACGCAAATGCACTTATATAGTATGGTGTGTTATCAACGCACCCTAGCGGCAGAGTTTATGGGTAAGTCCTGAGTAATTGACACAATTGACCGATGATTGCGGTAATCTGGAGTGACACGAAACATGCTGAAAACTATAGTTATCAACTCTCAAACCAACGAGTTACAGGAAAAAACCCTGAAACCGGAAATTGGGATTCAAGGTGAGTATCTGATTGGTCGTCACCCGAGTTGTGACCTAGTTCTGGATAGTCCTGTAGTGAGTCGTGTACATGCCAGAATCCTATGCCAAGGGGGACAGTATTACTTTGCTGACCTTGGTAGCACCGATGGCTCTCGGATCAATAATGAGGAGATGGATGTTAACCAGAACTGGCTCCTGAGGGAAGAGGATATTATCCGCATCGGTGACTTTGTGCTGCTGGTCAAAACACTACAGCAGTATGATTATAAGCAGCAACAAAACCTAGTGGTAGATGGCAATAGCACTGGGATGAAGCGGTGGACTAAGGGTGAGATTACTGTCCGCTGTGTGCAGATCATTGATCAAACCCATGATGTCAAGACCTTTCGCTTTGTGGCGGATCCGCCAATGTTGTTCAGCTACAAGCCAGGTCAGTTTGTCACTCTGGATTTGGAGATTGATGGCAAGCCAGTGAAGCGTTCCTACTCCATCTCTTCGGCCCCCTCACGTCCTTATACTTTGGAAATTACTGTCAAGCGAGTTCCAGCACCAGCCGATACTCCTGATGTTCCAGCGGGTTTGGTGTCTAACTGGTTGCACGACAACATCAAAGTTGGGTCCGAGGTGAGATTAAATGGCCCAATGGGGAAATTTACCTGTGCTGACCATTCTGCTAATAAACTGCTGTTCATCTCAGCCGGTAGCGGGATTACTCCGATGATGTCCATGTCTGAGTGGCTTTGTGACATTGGGGCTGATGTGGATGTGGTTTTTGTCCACAGCGCTCGTAGCCCAAAAGATATCATCTTCCGTCAGAAATTAGAGTTGATGGCGGCTTTGCACCCCAACTTTAAGCCAGCTATTACCACCACTCGTCCAGAACTTGACCAAGCTTGGTGGGGTTATACCGGAAGACTTAATCAAGCCATGGTGCAACAGATGGCTCCTGATTTTCGCGATCGCATTATTTATGTCTGTGGTCCGAATCCCTTTATGGCAGGGGTGAAAGCCATACTAGCCGGTCTAGACTTCCCGATGGAGAACTACTATCAAGAGAGTTTTGGTGGCAAAAAGTTGTCAAAAAAGACAGCAACAGCAGCAGCAACTCCTACACCAGTCACAGCGGAAGGTCGTCCTAAACTGCACTTAGTGAAATCACCATCAACCTGTTCAGAACCAACTGTAGTCTTTGCTAAGTCTGGGAAAGAAGTCACCTGTGATGCAGAGGATGTGATCCTAGATGTGGCGGAACAAGAAGGGGTGGCATTACCGAGCGGTTGCCGCATGGGAGCCTGTGGTGCTTGTAAGCAAAAGCTTCTAAAAGGGAAAGTCGAGTATGACGAGGAACCTGATGCTCTCGAAGAGGATGAACGGAACGAAGGCATGATTTTGACTTGTGTGGCTCATCCTGTCGGACAAGTGGTAGTTAGCGCGTGAGCTAAGCTGTTCAGCATTTAGATTGGGATACCTAAATTGCTCAAAGGGAACAGGGAACAGGGAACAGGGAACAGGGAAAAACCAATTTAAATGCGCATCAGCTTATAGCAGTTCTCAATTGCTGTGAGGTACTTTCGTTCTAGGTTTTAGGGAGTCGGGAGTCGGGAGTCGGGAGTCGGGAGTACCTTATACATTATCTGTTTTTTTACAACAGTCATCTTTTCCCTTTTTGTTACATAAGGTGAATTCTTTATTGGCGCACTTTGCATCTAGTTTTGCGTAACTTGCTAGTGAAATTCATTGCTTCCTTAGTATAGAATCAAAGTGAATCGACATTCAAGCGTGAATTGTCGTAGTCAAATAACAAAAATTAGTTTGAAGCCAAAATGAGTAAGACAATTTTAATTACAGGAGCAAGCAGCGGTATTGGAAAAGCAACTGCAAAATTGTTCCAGGAAAAGGGTTGGAACGTGGTTGCGACCATGAGAACTCCAGAAAAGGAAACAGAACTAACCACCCTTGATAATGTGTTGGTGACAAGACTAGATGTTTTAGACCAAGATTCAATTACAAAAGCCGTTGAGTTAGGCATTGAAAAATTCGGCAAAATAGATGTTTTGGTAAATAATGCTGGTTATGGTGCTTTTGGTACTTTAGAAGCAACCCCCAGGGAAAAGATAACAAGACAATTTGATGTTAATGTCATCGGTCTATTGGATGTAACCAAAGCAATTCTTCCCCATTTCAGGAAAAATAAAGATGGTATTTTGATTAATATTTCATCGATTGGTGGCAAAATGACATTTCCATTATTTTCATTATATAACGGAACTAAATTTGCTGTTGAGGGGATTTCCGAAGGTCTGAGTTTTGAACTGGAAGCAATTGGCTGCAAAGTTAAAATTATTGAACCAGGAGTGATTAACACTGATTTTGCTGGTCGCTCCCTTGATATGAGCAACGATGAAAGCCTAACTGAGTATCAAGAATTAATTGGTAAGCTGTTCAAAACTATGGAATCTTTCGGTGAGCAGGCTTCTGAGCCTATGGTTGTCGCTAACGTTATTTATGAAGCAGCGACAGATGGCACTGATAAATTGCGATATACTGCTGGCGAAGATGCCAGGATGATGGTAGCTAATCGAAAAGAATTGGATGATAAGACCTTTATCCAAGGTATTAAAGAGCAATTTGGCATCTAGTTCAAATAGAGCATTTATCGGAATCATTAGTACATTTTACCGTTCCCTGTTCCCGGTTTTATGGAGCAGGGAGCAGGGGGCGTTGCTGCTTCAATAAATGGTATAATGAAAATAAAACCATTCCTTGGATAAGCAACGCCCCAGAGGTAACCAAAGTCTCTTCAGCTATAAAAAAACAAAGCAGAGTCCATACAACTGTTTAGAGTGCAGTGCTTTCAGCCAGTATAAGGTATATTGCTCATCTGCGGGAAAACCAGACCAGTTCCCCTGTGAGCTACTCCCTCTCCCCTTTTAGCAGTTCGCGCTTATTAATCAAATTCAGCAGCAGTTAGGGAACAATCTCCCCATAGCAACCTTGTTCCAAAGCCAAAGGATTGAAGAGTTAGCAACTATTCTCCGCCAGTCGAAAAATTATTCTATCATCTCTGATTAAAAGATGTCGAATCTTGGCTTTGCGTTAAAATGACAATACCCGGTTTTGATGAAAAAGGAAACCTACCACCTGGCATACATTGGACTACATGGCTAGAATTTCAAGAGCGTTTTGGTACTAACGTAACGCGGTTACGCCAAATAGAAGGACTCAAAAAAGCAATGGAGCAATTAAAGGCAGCGGGATGTAGAACCATTTATATCAATGGCAGTTTTGTCACAAGTAAGCCCAGACCAGTGGATGTAAATTATCTCCTTACTCATGCACCCAGATTACTCAATCCTATCGACCGCGATGCACAAAAAGCTATCTATAAAGGTGAGATTTTTCCTTCAGAGCAGCCAGTGGGCATTTACGAGATGAACTCCCTAGAATTCTTTCAAAAGGATAGGAATAAAAACGCCAAAGGAATTATTGCTATAGATTTATTGAGGTGGGAAGCATGATTAAAAATCAAAGACAGTATGACTACAGCCAAGAATTAGTTCGTCAATTTGAATCTGACTTATCTGTTTATGACGCTCAAGATGAAGATATCAAAAAAAATGATTGTTGGTGGAAGATTAAGCGCGATTCATTACAAAGTCATCTTAATGCTTTAAAAGCCGAAGTTGCTGAATACGAAACCCTCATCAACCATGACGTTCGTACTCCAATTGTTCTGAAGCTTGATGATATTAACAATTTACCACAACTTATTATCAAAGCTCGTATAGCTGCTAATCTAAGCCAAAAACAACTGGCGGATATCGCTGGTTTAACCGAGGAAAAAATTATAGAATATGAAGATAAAGACTACCAAACAGCGAGCCTTATAGATTTTTTGTTTGTCCTTGATGCCCTGAATATTAAGCTCCAAAAAGGTGAGTTTTTAGTTCCTTTAGATACTCTCAGAATGTAAGCTATCAGCTATCAGCGTGTCGCGTATCAGCTATCAGCTGATGCGCCCTTGGGCACGCTAGGATCAGGTTAAAAGAATTGACCCAAACAGGATCAGAAATGGGTAACCGTTCGCGTAGCGGCTCGATCCGAGCATCGCTAACCCATCAGTTACCCATCGGTTGCAATCATCCCACCTGAAGCAATGACTCCTTCAAGCGAGTTTGGTCAAACCCTCGCTGATGAAGTAGTACCCAGGATTCAATCAAATCAGGACCATTGACATCCCCAGTTAGTGCAGCACGAAGCGATCGCATAACCAATCCTTTCTTGACCTTTTGCGCTTTTGTGACTTGGTTAATAATCTGCTTAGCTTCCTCTGGACTCAGCTGTTGGTAATTACCGAGTTGCTCAAGAATAGCTTGCACCACCTCACTAGCACCAGCTTTTTTGAGCTGCTCTACTGCCTGCTCAGTGTACTCAACCGACTCAGTAAAGAACATCCGAGTCATATCTACTGCTTCTGGCAAGCGAGTCAAACTTGGCCCAATCATAGCAGTCAACCGTTCCAGCCAAGGGCGATTTTCCACAGGATCACAGTTGTAGCCAACACTTTCCCAGTAGGGGATTAGCAAGTCCACTAACTCAGATGCACTCATCTGGTGGACATATTGACTATTAATCCAATCCAGCTTAGCCCAGTCAAACTTTGCCCCAGCTGGGTTCACCCGTTCAAAACCGAACTTTTGAGCCGCTTGAGCCAAAGTAAAGATTTCCTGAGTGGAGTCAGGGGGAGACCATCCCAGCAATGTCATATAATTAACCATCGCCTCAGGGGTAAAGCCCATGGCTTTGAAGTCAAAAATAGAGGTTACACCATCGCGCTTGGATAGCTTCCGTCCCTCATGGTTAAGAATCAGAGGTGTATGGGAAAATTCTGGGACTACACTCCCTAGGGCTTCATAGAGCAAAATCTGTTTAGCAGTATTAGCAATATGGTCTTCACCACGAATGACATGGGTAATCTGCATATCAATGTCATCCACCACCACAGCTAGGTTGTAGAGAGGCTGACCGATATCATTCTCTTGAGATGCCCTAGCAATGACCATATCACCCCCA
This sequence comes from Moorena sp. SIO3E8, assembly GCF_010692445.1. Taxonomy (NCBI): domain Bacteria; kingdom Bacillati; phylum Cyanobacteriota; class Cyanophyceae; order Coleofasciculales; family Coleofasciculaceae; genus Moorena; species Moorena sp. SIO3E8. The sequence goes on from NZ_JAAHHM010000003.1 coordinate 297,390, forward strand.
AGGTCACTCCCTTTCCAGGTGACTTTACCTCGGACTAGATCATTCCAGACAATCTCGCGGTCATTATCAATCATAAAGCGGATCACCGGCTTGCGCCCTTCCGCCTCAAATGCTGCTTGTTGTTCTGGTGTCAGATTGCGATGGCGATTGTCATAGCGGGGGGCTTCTTTTCTAGCCTTTTGAGCTTCCCGCAGTTGTTCTAGTTCCTCAGCTGTAGTGTAGCAGCGATAAGCCAATCCCTGGTCTAAGAGTTGTTGAATAGCAGCACTATAAAGGTCAAGACGTTGGGATTGGAAAAATGGTCCTTCGTCCCACTCCAGTCCCAGCCAACTTAAACCATCGAGGATGTTTTGGGTATATTCCTCTCGCGATCGCGTTTGATCGGTGTCTTCAATGCGCAGAATAAACTTACCGCTGTGGCGACGGGCAAATAGCCAGTTAAATACAGCGGTTCTAGCGGTACCAATGTGTAAATTTCCGGTTGGACTTGGGGCAATACGGACTCTAACTGTCACAGCTGATTGCTAAGAACCTAATTACTATTGTCTTTTCGTCTCTATTGTACCTGCAACAATCGACTAGTCCGGCGGTTATCATCTTTAGGAGCAGTCAAAATTATCCCATATAGCACTAAGCATTAAGGTGTTTGACATTGATACAAGCAGCAAAAGCCGTTATAGTACACTTTTGCCTTTTGCCTTTTGCCTTTTGCCTTTTGCGTTGCGCGTAGCGCTATATTTCTTCTACGGGACTGACGGGGCTCGAACCCGCAACTTCCGCCGTGACAGGGCGGTGCTCTAACCAATTGAACTACAGTCCCAATCTCCGAGCCATTTACTATTATTATGTATGACTGGTGTATTTGTCAAGGCTTTTTTTGAAAAAAACTGAAAAATACTTTGAGCAGTCACTTTAGAGCTCTGAGCTCTCAGCCGATTTGCCTTGAGCTTACCCTCGACCAATGACCGAAGGCTCAGTTTATGGCTAGAACCAGTATAACCTATCCCAGTGCTAACGCAATAGGGTGGGGATACTCTTAAACCGTCATTAATCGGTACAAAACCGGATAATACGGTCAAGGTGCAATTTATTGTTGCCTGAGGGAGGGGTGGTCATGCAGTAATTGGAGTCAAACCTTCCACCCGTCTGTCTAG
>NZ_JAAHHM010000030.1:0-73522 GCF_010692445.1 Moorena sp. SIO3E8
GCAACTCCTCAGTTTGACAACTAATACAATTGTTTCAACTTATAGTTCCACACCAACGACAAACAAAGGATATTTTCCACATCTGCTCACTATTTTGTAAACAAATATTAAGTTCGCCAGCGGTATCAGAATTGGGGGGATAGGGGGGCGAAATAAACTTCACCGCGTAAGTCCTGTAGATGCTACAGATAGTTAATGGGTAATGGATGATTGACAGAGGCATTATCCATTACCCATTAACCAGCATGCATTGGTAGCAGAGCTTTACCTATTTGCTAATAGATGAAATTTCATGTACCTCTGATTGCTTGAGAAATCCGGCGCTTTTGTGAAGACCCTGTGGTTTTTAAAGCTAAAGCTTCTATATGCTTGTAAAGATTCTCAGGTATAAGCCAGAGCAAATAGGCCGCAGCCCCAGTTAACACGGTACGACGTGGTTCTTCCCAGAGCATCTGCCAGTAGCTCCCCAGAGCTTCGTTGAAGAATTGGACAGCCATGGCACCATCTCTCAAGGTAACTGCCCGACGAGCTAGATACCTCGAATGGTAAGCACGGGCGCGGTTTTCCCACTCAACCACCACCTCAGGAGCATAGGAACGAGTCTTCTCAATTACCTGTTCCCAAGACCTTTGTTTTTTGAACAAGTTAGCTGATATACCACCAGAATTTACTCGGTATAGAGTCAAAGAGTCAGGAATGCCTTCCAGGTGCCAATTGGTTTGGATAGCAATGCGAAACCAACAATCCAAATCCTGTGACCCTTGCAATCCCTCATCCCAATAAAGGTCTTTGGTCTTTCCGTCAATAGTCTCTTGGTACTTAATAGCTTCAAATACCTCCTTGCGGAACACAGCACAGGAGCCATTACTAATAGGATTACGGCAAATGATGTCACCCATGGTGATGTCCTTTAGCTTGGGTAGTTGATAGATTCCTAGGGAATTTCCTGCTTCATCGATAAACCCAGAACAGCTAAAGCTAATCCCCAAATTGGGATTGTTTTCCAAATGTTCAATATGTTTTTCTAGCTTTTCAGGCAACCATAGGTCATCGCCATCTAAAAATGCTAAATACTCTCCCTGGGCTTGGCGGATACCTTCATTCCTTGCTGCATTAGCTCCCTGATTTTCCTGACGAATAATTTTGATTCTGGGGTCTAGGAACTGCTGGCAAATCTCTACACTTTGGTCAGGAGAACCATCATCAATCAGCAAATATTCAAAACTTTGGTAAGTTTGATCCAAAACTGACTGTACTGTAGCAGCAATATACTTCTCAACGTTGTAGACTGGAGTGATGACGGAAACTTTTTTCATTTTATAATCCATCTTATCTTATATTGAATGACTAAGACAATTATTGTCCAAGTTTGTCTTGTAAAATCTGACGTCTTTGGATCATTCCCACTACTTTGACAGCCAGAACTTCGAGGTAGTAATATAGGGGCTTAGGCAACAGCAAAAGTAAATAGGCAGCAGCCAAAGTCCGAAGGGTACGGCTTGGTTCTTCCAAGAGAAGACGCCAGTAAGTTGCCAAAGCACCATTAATTAGTTTGACAGACATTGGTCCATCTTTGAGACGTACTGCACTACGAGCAAAGTTTCGCAATCGATAGGCCAGGGCTAAATTTCCCCACTTCTCAATCAAGTCAGGAGCGTAGGAGCGAGTTTTTGCTAGTACTTGTTTCCAGGAATCTAACTGTTTGACTAAGTTCGCTGAAAGACTGGCTGAATTCACTCGATATAGGGTTAGTGCTTCAGGGATTCCCTCAATTTTCCAGTCTGTCTGAATCGCAATACGTAGCCAACATTCAATATCTTCAGCGCGGCGGAAGTTTTCATCAAAGTAAAAATCTTCTGTAGTGCCGTAAAGGTTATCTTGATACCTAATCGCTTCAAAGACTTCCCGTCGAATTACCGGAGCTGAACCATTACCAATAGGACTAGACCGGAATAAATCTGATCGGGTAATGTTCTTTAACTTAGGCATTAGATAAGTTTTCAATAAATTTCCCGATTCATCAATCAATGCAGAACGGCAAAAACTAACCCCTACCTCTGGAAATTTTTCTAAGTGTTCAATATGTCTTTCCAGTTTCTGAGGCAACCACAAGTCATCCCCATCTAAAAAGGCTAAATAATCTCCTTTGGCCTGGCGAATTCCTGTATTTCGCGCTCCAGCAAGTCCCCGATTAGTTTGATGAATAATCTTAATTCGATGATCCGAAAATTCTTGACAAATTTTTATACTACTGTCTGGGGATTCATCGTCAATAATGAGCACTTCAAAGTTGGTATAGGTCTGGTCGAGAACAGACTGCACCGCTGCTGCAATATAGTTTTCAACTCCGTAGACTGGAATAATGACAGAAACATGTTTCATTGTTTGGACACTGGTTTTCAAGAGAACTAGTTTTGATTTAAACGTTTTTTAAAAAATTAATCCTGAAATAGGTAAAATAGATAAATATATGAAACTGACAACTGACCACTAAAAATTACCTCGTGAGCACTATTATCCTCCCAGAAACTGATCACAATTTTCTGCCCAAGTTTACTAGACTGTCTGGCATTTGTGATCTGGTGGGTAAGGTAGGACCGGCTACCAATTGCAGTTGGGGATAATACATAATAGATGAGTCTGACTTAACTAGTTCCCATTGGCTTAAAACAGAGGAATAGACGGTTTGTGCAATGCGTAAATCTCGTTCTAGAATTTCCAGAGTCAAGGCATCTTGGGACATTTTGCTAAGTTTTACTTCAAGCTGAGAAATCTGAAACTCTAGATCCCTGGCCTTGTCCTCACTACCTTGTAGTTGTGGTTTAATATCATCCATTTCTAAGGGTGGATCATCTTGGAATAAGCTAGCTTGAGGCTGATGGTGAACAGGATTCATCACCTGAGTATTTGTACAATGACTATGATCAGACTGAGTCGGTACTAGCTCAGCTAGCAATTCAATCTTTTTGCGCCGTAATTCAATCTTTTTGCGCCGTAGTGCTTCTATTGTCTCTAAGAGCTGGTGTAAGGGCAATCCTATGTTCGCCGTTTTTTGAGCTAGGCGTTGCTGTGCTTTTTCTAGATCGTTTTCGGCTGACTTTATATAAACTGGGATAGTCTTTTGTTGTTGAGCAATTTCTTGCTTTCTGAGTTGTTCCAGTCTTTTGTTAAACGCCTGATTAATAGCGAAGGCTCTTCGTTGCGCTTCCTCAGGGGTGACTCCTGAAATTTCAAAAACCATCATTGTAGAGTTATCGATTAGTTGAATCGAAGGCTTATCTAAGCTATCTACAGATATATTTAGCTGCTTTGCCGCTTCTTCTAAAACCCCCACACTTTCAGCTATCAACTTCAGGTGTTTTCTGGGATCATCGAAGCGATCGCTTAACCCGGCACTGCTATTACTGTTATTACTGTTATTACTGTTATTACTGTTATTACTGTCAGGATCACGAAATTCAGAACCCTGAGTGTTAGGGAATGTCCCACTACTGGCTAATGATAATGTCCATTGGCTGACATAAAACTGATCAGTATCAGTCTCATCGTGAGATTGGAGTATAGTATGAGATTGGAGTACAGTATTCTCTAAGGCTACAGGAGAGGTTTCAGGTTTAGCAAAGACATACCTAGCAGACCAAACCACAAATAAGGGAATTAAAAGCGCATGAACCAGTAAAACCGATATAGCGACCGTGATGATTCCCCATTTCACTGCTATCAGTAGACTACAGGAAAATATCATGGTAAATAATACATTCCAGAGCAAGCCAATGTGCGGTTTTTCAATGGCTGCTAAAAGCTGAAATCCAGCAATATCAAAGGGTCTAGGAATTGCTGATAAGCAAACTAAAATGACGATGGGAACCACCATACTCCAGCCTTCCGTATGAATTTTTTCCCCAACCATAATCGGAATATAAAACGGAACTAGACTTGATTGTAAAGCAACAAAACCAACAATCACTCTTCCAATCGTCTTCAGACTGTTAAAGTATGTTTGCTTAAATTTCGATAAGTTTGTCCGTACTTCACATAGGGCAGGGTATAAAGCAGTAGTAATCGATTGGACGATAGTTAAGCTAATTCCCAAGCCAGCATTGTAAGCAAAGTAGTAAACACCTAATAGGTCAATTCCTATAAAGCGACCAATGATAAGATAGTCGAGAGTTTCCCTGAGAGTCTTTAAAAGTTCAATCCCCAGGAAATTGATTCCAAAGCGAAAAATCTTACCCCAGTATTTGGTTGTGAAAGAGCCAGTTCTCCGCCAGGGATGTTTGAACAGATAGGTAATGAATTCTATAGGGCTAGCTATTAGTATGGGAAGTACTATCGCCCACATTCCCATATGAAGAACAGCAAAGACAGCCGTTAAAATATTGGAGGTGGCATATCTGAGAGCTCGAGCGGTAGCCGTTATCTGAATTCGATTATCTCTTTGAATTAGTGCTGACTGTACTGCCCCTAAGGGAGCAATCAAAAAGTTAAATGCTAATAGACAAATGGGTAAAATAAGTTGGTTATCTTTATAAAACCACGCAACTGGAAAAGCAGCAAGGCACTGCATAACGAATAGACTTGCAAAAAGTACCCAATTTAACCAATAAGCACTATTACAAATGTCTTCCAGCTCATCGGCTTCCGCCTGTATAATTCTAGCATGAACACCGATCCGCGTTACTGTTTGTGAATATTCATAGGTCGTCAGAACCAGTGCAGCTAATCCAAAGTCATGGGGAGTTAAGAAGCGTGGCAAAATAAACGTTGCACCTAAACGGGAAACCCGAATAAATGCCTGGGCAACTCCCATCCAACCAAGATTGCGAGTAAAAGTGCTTCTATTACCTAGTTTGTGCTTGATGCGACTCCCGATTGTTTTGACAATGTTCACAGTGGATCTCCCATCCTGCCATCCTTTTGATGATTGATATCTATCAAATTATAGTGGTAGTTAGTGCTCTGAAATCATCCGATTATCCACAGATACCATCGGCATTTTCTGGCCGATTAGTTTGATTAAATGTCCAGCTAATTTTTTAGGCATAATTTTGATTATTAATAGTTTTAAAATTAGACGGATAGTTTCCTTACTTAGCAAAAATTTGGGGTAAAGTTTTATGGAATAGCTAAGTTTTTGACTAGCTAGCTTTACTCCTTCATCATCAAAAGCATTAGCTATACACTGCTTAGCCAGATAACGATAGGCATTCGCTAAACTTTTATTTTTAAGAGACTTAAGTTCTGGTGGAGCTGCCTTGAATGCTCTTTCAATTACAATTAGGTTCGCCTTCTCCATCACATCCACTTTAGAGGTCATTGACTGGGAAGAGCGACGGTAGAGAATTTGGTATTTAGGAACAAGTACAAAAGGACATAAAGCTGCTAGCCTGAGGTAATAATCCCAATCTTCAACTGATTTTAGGCATGGGTCAAATTCTCCAGCGGCTTCAATATACTTCCGCTTTACCATGATATTGGAACCACTGGATATGAAGTTACGAATTAGTAATTCGGGATAAACATTACCCTCCCAATAAAGTGGTTGCCAAGCAAACAAAAATTTGCTATTCTCATCTATAAAGGCAGTCCAACTGTAAGCCACTCCAGCTTCAGGATTTTTTTGCAGTGCTGCTAACTGTAGCTCCAATTTATCGGGTTTCCATAAATCATCGGCATCTATAAACGTAATAAATTCGCCCCTAGAGCGACGAATGCCACGATTACGAGCCACTGGCAATCCGCCATTTTCATAGGAGAACACTTTCAATCGATCATCGTTGACTGTACTGATTACATCTAATGTACCATCAGTTGAGCCGTCATTAATAATAATTAACTCAAAATCTGAAAAGGTTTGTGCTTGAATCGATTGGATCGTTTCTAATATAGTTTTTTCTCCGTTATAAACTGGAACTATTACAGATATGGTGGGCATGGCGATTATCCTTTTTTTGTATATAATTATTGCATGGTAATTTCCCACAAAAGGTCTCTAAAAACCCCTTGAGCATTTTTATTTTAGTCCCATCCCTACTACAACCAAACCAGGCCAGTAGAGGTAAGCTAATCCCTCTAGATTTTCCCCAAACGAGAACAGGATACAAACTAGTAGTATTGTTAGTGCTGTTGTGGCAACTTTACTCCTTTGAGCTTTAATTAAAAGCTCTATAAAAGTATAGACTATAGGGATAAATATTCCAATAAAACCGACGATTCCATGAGTATATAAAGCACCATACCAAGTGTGGTGACTCCCAATAGGCATACCAGCGACAACATCAGGGCCTTTACCCACTTTAATGGCATGACCCCAAATCGGTGCATCTTCTTCCCACTTACGGTGAGAAAGCCGAGCTAAGGCCGACCTAACCCGCGACGAAGCAGATCTTTGACCGGAAAAAGAGTCTTTCAAGTTTCTAGCTATCATTAGCAGTTGGGGACCAAATAGACCACCAATAAAACTCCCTATTCCTGCTGTAATTTGGATAGCGGGTTCGGTGAGATTTCCCAAAAATGTTACCAGTATTGGTATACCCACTAAGCAGATTATCCCCATCCGGGACACTGAACCCACAATTGCAGCAGCACAGCCAATCATACCAATAAAACGCCACTTTATGTCCGGGTCTCTACTACTCAGGAAAAAGTGTACGTTACAGGCAAATGCCAATGCTGGAGCCCAAGGCGCAAATAAGAAAAGGCGTGTTTCACCACTTTTTATCACGTAAGGACTTACGGCGTAGTAACGTTGACTGTTACCACCAATTTTTGCCATTAGGGTGCTAGTATACAAGGGCATCTCTAACCCAGTCAGACTTAACCCATAGGTAATTGGCACCAAGATCAGAGTTTGTAGGGAAAGGATAGAAATTGCTCTATAGATTATTTGTGGTCGGATGTTGAGGCAACCAATTAAAGGAAATAAGGCGAGAAGGGCCCAAGTTCTCAAAAAGGAGTTAATAAAAGATTTTATAGTTTTAACAGTTGAGAAACCCCAATCTAAATGACCCACAACTAAGGCTATGCCAATGACTGATATGCAAACAATCCAGACCCATACTCCAATGGGAATCCGAATCCTTTCTTCCGGTGGAGTATCTGATGTTTGCTGCCAAAGCTTTTTAATTAGATAAAAGGTTAGCAGCCAAGCTAGGGCTGGGGCAAAAACAAACTGTGCACCTAAAAAAAATAATAAGTAGGTGGATATTATATAATAGAAAACTACTTTTTCTTCAAAGTTTTGCGGTTTCATTAAAGCCTGCCTAATGGCTTAGGTTACTGGGGCCAGTCTATGATGTCTAGCTTGATAAAAAATGGATTAGTTGCATCAAAAATCTTTTCTTTGGTTCCCCATTGGCGATGTTAAGCTATTAGATGTTGTCAAGCTATTATTTGATGGTTGAGAACGTAAGGGTGGAACATCAGAGTTAAACGATTCTACTTTGTCGTAGATTGAGGGCTGTGATTTACCTTGCAAATGGGGACGTAACCAGAGTAAAAATAGTCCTGCACTAATTAACAATGAACCAGCTGTTGCACCAAGTAAAGCCGATGACTTTTTCGGTGCGATCGCGTCTGGGGGTAAGCTTGGTTCAGCTAGTAGCTGAACTTGAGGATAGGAAAGGGATTGGTTAAATCGACCAATCGCTGATTGAGTTAAGGTTGAAGCATAGATAGTTTCCGCAATGCGCATATTGCGTTCTAGGATCTCCATCCTCAAGGCATCCTGGCTCATTTGTCTGAGTTTGGCTTCCAGCTCAGCAATCTGGTTGCTTAATACCCACGCCCTAGCTTCCACACCCTCTTGCCGTGCTTGCACCTCAACAATTTGGCGCAGCAAATTTTCCCGGGAAGAACCAGTTTCAGGCCCAGAGTTAACACTGAGCTGGTCGATAATTGCCAAAGACATGGGGCGACCTAACAAAGATTGACTACGCTGTAGCAAAGCTGCTTTAGCACTTTCTTGCTTGCTCTTTTCGTCCACTACAGATGGATGTTTTGAACCGTATTTGGAACTCAAAACCGTCAGGGCTGCGGTAGCCTGACTGTATTCCCTTAGGGTTTGCTGAAATATCTGATCAGCCTTAAGTACAAAAGCATCAGCAGCTTGTCCAGACGACAACTTTAGATTAGCTGAGAGGTTGCTGAGATTGGCTTTTGCTTCTCGCCCTTGGGCCAACAAATCGATTTGTTGTTGTCGTAAACTTTCTATAGTGGATGATAGCTGGTTGACTTGTTCTTTAGAGTTCAATCCGGTTCTAGCTTTGTGTTCAGACAGGCTTCTCTGAATGTCTGCTAAATTTTTCTTAGCTGCCTGCAAATCAGCTTGAACTGGTAGCTGATTGTCTACTAATTCTTCTTGCCTAAGTTGTTCAAGTCTATCCTCGAAAGCCTGGTACATAGCAAAAGCTTTCTGTTGGGCTTCTTGAGCAGAGTCTCCTTTGATTTCAAAGGCCATCATAGTTGAATTGTCAACGATTTTGACCCTAGGCTTGCCCAACTCTTGAGGGGACATGTTCAGTACACTGGCAGCATTCTTCAGTACCGGCTTACTTTCCGCAATGAATTTCATCTTTTCCCTCGGGTCATGGGAGCGATCGCCAAATGGTGACCTAACATCTGAACTCGCTCCCCCTAATTGTGGGATATTAATTCTGGTGGATGAGCCATTGACAGGAAGTGATACTCTCCATGTACTGGTATAAGTTGGCTGAGCTGATTTCAAATAAAAAAATGTTAAGCCCCAAATTCCGGCATTAATAGATATCCCTAAACACAAGTAAAATAGCCAACGTAGAGGCATGAGATTTGATTTTTCATAGGGATATGGGGCTATAGTCTTATAATTAGTAGTCATTGGAGCATCTCACCTGGCAAATCCACATTTTTAGTTGTAAGTTGTAGTCTTAAGTTGTAGTCTTAAGTTGTAGTCTTAAGTTGTAGTCTTAAGTTATAATTTTTTATATTTTATATGATTAAAGACTTGGCAGATAGTTTTATAGCACTATCAAGCAATGGCTTAAACCCTTAGCCAATACACCCCTGATGAAGAGTCAGATCTCGTGAGCTTATAACTTGTGATAGATATATTAATTATAACATTTGAGCTATCCTAAATATGAATTAGGGTATAAATATGTCTTTAATAATCCGAATGGGATTGAAGATATCGCCAATAAAGTCAAAAACACTTTTGACATTAGTGACCGTTGAATCATAGCAAGCGACACTATCTCTTGGCATCAGCACTGGATTAACTTGCTCATCATTAGGCTTCTTCACCAAGTCCTCTACAGAACGTTCTATTGCCAAAGTTTCCCCAGTAGTACGGTCAGTTTGCAGTAACAGAGCACGGCGATCTGCATTTGTGCTTTCTGTACCTCCAACACAACTAGCAGCAATTACAGCTTGAGATAGACGGGAGCCATATTCAACTTCCTGGATTCTAAGCTCACGTCCATTATTGGGATTAGTCAAATTGGATAAAAACACAGGAATAGTTGAGGGAGTAAGCTGGGAAGGTCTGGCTAGATAATATTGAGGCAACTCCCGAGTAGGAACAATGATTTGGTCTCCAGCAATCAAGGGAATATCTTCTACTGGTGATCCGCTGAAGACACCAGATAAATCAATTACCTGTTCTTGTTCACCCCGAACCAAGCGCACCTGTTCAATGTTAGCATTTGGTTTGATGCCACCAGCCGTTAAAATAGCAAAGGTTAGGTAGCGTTCTGGAGGATAGTCTCCTGAGACAGTAGCAATCGATGCCGGTAAGTCTCGACCTTTAGAATCCGTATCATTAATCAAAACCCGACCAGGTTCAAAAACAGCTCCTCCGACAGTTACCTGAATTGGAGCCCACTCAAACAGTTGAATGCTGACTTTAAGGAAATCAGGCTGAAAAAAGCCCCCTTCTAGCAAAGCCTTGACTAGGTCTTCCTCGATTTCTGATACTTCTCGACCCGCTGCCGCTATAGGATCTAGGTAGGGAAACTTGATGTAACCATCCAAATTAACTTCATAGGTGGCACTGAAGCGTTCAGCTTCCGGGATTTCTTCTTCGCCAGCCACAAAGAGTCTAAGGCGATCGCCAGGAGACAGTGGTAGAGCCCAACTGGGAACTGATACACCTATTGCTGCTACGGTAGTAATTAACCCTGCTATCCAAAACTTGAGAATGGACATTGAAGAATCTGTGGGTTTACAACTATTACTTAGTGCTATTACTTAGTGATAACACTTAGTGATAACACTTAGTATAGGGGGGTTTCTGTGACTGTTTGAGTGTTGAGTGACGATCAACACTCAACAAAAAACATTCAACAAAAAACACTTAATCACATTGCGACTAACTAAACTATGTAAGTAACTATAGCGTTTGTATATAGGTTGTAAACAGCCGTATTGCCGAAAAATGCAAGAGGCAAGAGCCATCGATCAAAGAGGGGCAAGAGCTCCGGAGTTTTATTGCAAAATCACAAAAGACCTTCTAGGTTTACATCTCAAATACAAACGCTATGGTTAAGTTTAAGTTAACCAACCACAACAGTTTCTTTAATTGCCGAGAGGGGCTTACCCTGAAAATACTCAGGAATCGGCGCTCCCATCAAATTCAGAATAGTGGGGGCTAAATCTAGAGAATGACCAGCTGGTAAACTAGAACCTGGCTCAATATCTTGTCCTTGAATCACCAAAAAGCCATCAGAGCGGTGAGAACCAGTACGATTAAAGGGCACTGGACCAATCCGTCCAATATCGGGACTATCTACTACGTCAGTGGCATATTTTTCTTGCCAGATCACGACTAAGTCACCATCAGGTAATTTGGGACCAGTTTCAGTTGCCGATTGGCGGGTGCGGATAATTTCCTTCACCATTGGTTCCCCAGTGCGAGCATCTTTAAGCTGGTAGAGTTTTTGAGTCAATTCCTCACATACAGCATCGTACTGATCAGGGGCGACAATACCGTGAGGTTCCCTTCCCTGGAGATTAATCCTGATATATCCTTCTGAATAACTAGGCAGCGCGAATGCTTTCATCTGAGGCCAGCAGGGTTGGTACCACGATGGACTCTGGAAGAAGAATGGATCGGATTCTGCCTGCATCTTGAACGGAGAAATGAGATCTGGTCCAGGAGTGGAACCAAACAAGGGTGCGATAGGATTGAAAAGTTTGGTAGGGAGTTGACGTCTTAAAAAACCTTTGAGTGGATTCGATTCATGCTTGAGGCTCCACACTTTACCCATCCAACCCTTTTTCGCCCTGGCATCATTGACTAGGGGTTCTGGGGGTTGACCATAGTTGCCACGAGCAATGCCATATTTACCTGGGAAACTCCAGCGATAGAGAAATTCTGGCAGGAACAACATACTCGGTAGATCCATGACGTTAGACCCCATACCATGGGCAGCAAATACTACGACCTGGGCATTATCCGGGGCTTTGCTCACAATTCCACCAATGGCTTCGTCAATAGCTTCAAAAATTTCTAACACGGGATCTCCAGGGCATTTAGCACCTACAGATGGGTAGAGAGGATGATCCTGCTGACTCAGGTGCCAGAAGTAATGCCCTGCAGTATGGGTTTCACCAAAGATTGTTAAGAAGAAATCCCACGGCATCTGCTGCAACAAGTCTTGACAAATGGCACCCCGGCGTGCGATACCAATCTCCAGTTGTTCCTGAAGACCCTTGAGTGCTGCCACATCCATAATACTGGCATGGTCTTTGCGTAAGACAGGATGCTCACCATGCTTATCAATCACATCCTGTAGCAAGGATTTGGGTATGGAATGACTGGGAGTCTGAGGAGAGTGAGCTCCCCAAGCAAGGACTTGCAACCCATTGACCTGATTGGAAAGGGGAGCTTGAGGCATATCAAAGACTGCCACCCGATAGTCATCTCCCAAGGCATAGAAGGGTTGATACTCAGCAAAGTCGTAGGCTTGAATGTCTTCTACTTCGTAAGTGCCTTCCTTAATTTTCAGAGGTGCCCAGTATCCTGTTTGCTCAGGAGAACAACCAGTGAGGAATGTTGTCCACGGAGTCTCAGCCCGGTAGTATTCGTATGTCTTTAGACGTCCGTAAGATCCCTGTTCTCGTAAGCGACGCAGATTTTTCAGATGCCCTTGAGATATCCATTGCTCTATCAAGGCAGGGTCGGCAGCATCCAAGCCAATGGCAATTACTGGGTTTCTCATGGTTTTGGTTGGTAGATCTGTGGGTAATTTTCTGGTAGGTTAATTAGTGTGCCTAGTTTAGCTCAGCATCTAACCCTACAAATAACAATAGTCGGCTTCACACAGATGAAGGTTGAAGGATCGATGAATCTTAGAGTGGACTTTTATAAAGTTTCTGTAAAGACTACTGCTATCGATCACACTATGTAGTCTCATTGTATAAGTAGCAAAGAGTTGAGGCATTTGTTAGCTCGACTAATTCTCAGACTCGGCTGGTGAGCTACTACCTGCTAAAAAATCTTCTTAAAATAAGCCATAAACCTGATCAAGACTACCTGATCAAGACAACGACTCGTGATCAGTGAAAATTACCATCGTTAGCTCATTTATGTAGAGTCGATGAAGACTATTTAAAGATTTTATTAAGCTCAGAGAAAATACTAGCCGGGACTCGCCCATAGGCTATGATATTAATGGTAAAATCCACCATTAACTAACCATCAATCAACCATAAAGGAGGACTGGTGCAACCGTAAAAACCAGTAGTTTTAATTAAAGTAAATACCTAATACATAACAACTAAATTAAGCATAAATCAAGCCTAAACCAGGCTATCCTTACTAAGGATTATAGAAAGGAATTGAATTGAGGTTTTTAAGCTCTAAACATCTAAGCAGATCGGGATTTACTAGGAGGATGGAAAACGTAATTCATTCCTAGACAGACTGATTGATTAAATCAGAGTTGACTCTAATCTATAACGTTATGATTAGTCACCAATTATCCCATCGATACGATCTAGTTCACGGTGTGACAATTAGATGAAATATTTCGTTAAATAATTAACACTGTAATGATCGAAATTAATCGCTTATTAACACAATAAAGTAGAGCTTAATGCTAATGCAAAAATAGATTTATGTCAAATTTATGAGATAGTTGTTATAAAACCCTGGTGTAATCTACATCAAGGGATTACTGTTTTTTTGATTAGGGAATATCTATAGGTTCAGCTATCTATAAAACAGGTGCCCTTGACCCGTGGCGAATTTAATTACGGGTCAAGGGCACCTAAGGGTATTTACCAATTTTTCAGAGCTACTATAGTCAAATTTATAGTCAAATTACTAAAACTGTGATAATGTAATTTTATTCTTTCCCAAATAAAATCTTGTTCGAAACAGTATCAAGCTAACTTGGTTAGCTGATCGGTAAATGGTAAATTGACTGAGTTTGGTTCCAAGTCTGAAGATTGTTGGGAAAAAATTGACTGTTTTTATTGCTTATCCCTTAGTTAGGAGAGACATCGTCAAAAGGTTAAACATGAGAGAAATAGTCAAAATATTAAACTTAGAGATTGATAATATATCAAAGTCAGAGCTTTTAAAGCGGCTCGATAGCGGGGTTATTTTTACTCCCAATGTCGATCACTTAGTCAAGCTACAAAAAGACCCTGAATTCATGAAGGCATATAGAATTGCCGATTATAGATTATGTGATAGTAAAGTTGTGTATTATGCGTCGAGATTCTTGGGGTCACCCATACAGGAAAAAATTTCTGGATCTGACCTTTTTCCAGCTTTTTATGATTATCACAGAAACAATGAGACTATTAAAATATTTCTCTTAGGTGGACGAGAAGGAGTCGCTAAAAAAGCTCAAGAAAATGTCAATGCTAAAGTTGGCAGAGAAATTGTTATCGCTGCGCACTCCCCATCATTCGGATTTGAAAAGAATGAAGCTGAATGCCAAGAAATCATAGAAATGGTTAAGAACTCTGGAGCTACAGTACTAGCTGTGGGAGTTGGTGCGCCTAAACAAGAAAAGTGGATACACAAGTACAAAGATCAATTACCAAACATTAAAATCTTCATGGCAGTAGGTGCCACCCTTGATTTTGAAGCAGGCACTAAACCAAGGTCGCCTGAATGGATGAGTGATGTAGGATTGGAATGGTTACACAGGCTATTATCTGAACCGCGACGGTTGTGGCGGCGATACCTATTTGATGCTCCGGTCTTCCTTTGGTTAGTGTTGAAGCAAAAACTCAAGAGTTATCTGTTGCCACCAGCTAGGGTCAATCTGAATTGAGCCCAAGTTACATCGTTTCGGTTTATATCGAAATGGTTTGGAGGAAAACCTCGAAGATCCAAAGGACAGGAACGGAGGGAGGGACAAAATTGATCATTCCGCCATTCTCTTAGGTCACTGACCAAGCTAACTGGATCCTCAAGATTACCGATTACTGATTACCGATTACTTTTGTATTAATTACTTTTGGTGTCGCACTTCTACAACGGTGTGAACATTACCCCGTGGGTTATAATCCCCCTTGATGGTGACTTCTTCTGGGTTACAGGCGGCTACGAAGTCATCTAAAATTTGGTTTATACTCTCTTCGTGGGAGATGTAGCGATCGCGGTAGGTATTGATATACAACTTAAGCGCCTTTAGTTCTACCACCAGTTCATTGGGAACGTAGGTGATGTAAATTGTGGCAAAGTCCGGATAACCAGAAAAGGGGCACTTGCAAGTAAATTCCGGTAAGGTGATGTTTATGTGATAGGGACGACCGATACGGGGATTTGGAAAGGTAATAAGTTTGGCTTGGGCAATTTCCTGTTCACCGTATTTAATCTGGGGTGTATCTACTTCTGGTGATGCTTGTTCCTGGGTAAAGGAATTACTCATTGGTTTTGCTAGGATTAGAAACGATTTGAGGAATTTCTAGGATGGGATTCCCAGTCAGGACAATCTTCTGTGTCCCAACCATAGGGATGCATAGCGCAGACTAATAAATTTCCACCATAGGCTTGACCGTGATAATGACGGCAACCTATGCAGGCTGGATGTTTCTGTGAGGATGGTGTCACGGAATCAGGAAAATCCTCGTCTGTTTCACTGACCATAACCTCAAAGTCAAAATAAATCTCAACAAACGGTTCAACAATATCTTGCAAACACTGGTCAATGTCCGCACCAATGGCATTGTCTACCTGATTGGCAAACTCCTCAACTTCATTGGCAAACTCCTCAACCGCCTCACTGACACCCTCGAAGAACTCATCGACCATATTAGCCACTGATTCGAGGGTTTCAAAAATACTTTTAGACCAATCATCTTCCATAGTAAATAGTTACTCAACAACCATCATGTGCTCAAACCCTGTTGTTGACAAGTTGATTATAAGTGCTAGATAAGTGCTATAAGTTAGCGCTTGAGCCGACGTAATTCTTCTTGCATGGCTTGCACCTGCTGCCGTAGTTTGTCAACATCCTGCTCTTGGGGTGGTGCTGATTCTTCTTCATCAGCAATAATCTCAATCCGGCGCGGCTCAGGTTTAGGATCATTAGGGTTAGCTTGAGAGGATTGCTGTTGCCCCTGTTGCACTAAATCTTCAACCAGTTTACGGGCTTCTTCGGTAGTCATTTCCCCTTTTTCTACCAGTTCATCTACCAGTTTCTGAGCTTGACCTCGCACTTCTGACAAGGTTCCCCCAGCTTTCTCCCCTGCTGCAGCAGCTATACCAACGCCTAGATAAAACGCTTTTTGAACCAAATTTCCAAAACCAGCCATGAACACTGATACTCCGAGAGTTCTCCTATTACTCTATGATTCCAGGATAGGAGTGAAATCCCACTTTGCCCACTCGACTTCAGTTAGACGGACTTAAGGGTCAGCAGGATTACAATAATAATATACAATGCCATACCTCGCTAAGGTAGAAATCTGTTGAGTTCATGAATAAAGTTGTCGTTGGCTTGTCTGGCGGAGTAGACAGTTCCGTAGCTGCCGCCACCCTCTATCACAAAGGATACGAAGTTGTCGGATTGACCCTTTGGTTAATGAAAGGGAAGGGTCAATGCTGCTCTGAGGGAATGGTCGATGCAGCGTTTATCTGTGAACAATTAGGGATTCCCCACCATATTGTGGACAGTCGCGATGTTTTTCAGGAAAACATTGTGGATTACTTAGTCTCGGGTTACCAATCTGGGATTACTCCACTCCCCTGTTCTCAGTGCAACAAAGCAGTAAAGTTTGGTCCGATGCTGACCTATGCCCATGAGACATTGGGGATTGACAAAATAGCCACAGGTCACTATGCCCGGATTACTTATGATGCCGAATGCGATCGCTATCAATTGCGGCGAGCACTAGACTTGACAAAAGACCAGTCATACTTCCTGTATGACTTGACTCAAGACCTGCTGGCGGCTTCCCTATTTCCTTTGGGAGAACTGAAGAAAACAGAAACGCGACGCCTTGCTGCTGAGTATAATCTCAAGACTGCTGATAAACCAGAAAGTCAGGACTTGTGTTTAATCGAATCCCACGGTTCCATGCAGAAGTTCCTGGACAAGTATATTTCCCAAACCACAGGTGACATCGTGGACTTGGATGGGAATGTGGTCGGGCAACATCAGGGAATTCACCACTACACCATTGGACAACGGAAAGGGCTAGGTATAGCTGCTCCCAATCCCTTGTATGTGATTGCCCTAGATGCAGCCAGGAATCGGGTAATTGTAGGGGAACGCCACCAAGCCACCCAACCTGAATGTACGGTTCATCGGGTCAATTGGGTATCGATTCAGGAACCTACTGTTCCGATTCGAGCTTCTGTGCAAGTTCGCTATCGCTCACCTGCTGTACCTGTGAATGTGATTCCTCTAGAAGGAAATCGGCTCAAATTAGTGTTCGATGAACCACAATTCAGCATCACCCCAGGACAGGCTGCTGTTCTGTATGACGGGGAGCTGGTGCTTGGAGGTGGCATTATTGAGCAGTTACCAGAGAAAATAGCAAATGGCAAATTGGTTGAAGGTTGAAAGTTGAAAGTTGAAAGTTGAACGTGATTGGGTGGCCTTTTGGCCAAGGTTGAACGCGATTGCGTGGCCTTTTGGCCAAGGTTGTTCACCCAAGGCGATTCGGTGTAGGGTAGGTTGAACGCGATCGCGTGGCCTTTTGGCCAAGGTTGTCTGTCAGAATGCAGAATGGTGAATTGATCATGTAGAATTCCCAATTCACCATTCTAAATTCTAAATTCCCAATTCACCATTCTAAATTCTAAATTCTAAATTCTAATAGTGACCTTGACCAACGCCAATTGCCATGGTATTAATAGACTACCAATTGGTGTCAGAGTAGAGATTAATCGTCAGCTGTTCATAACCTGCAGGTACAGCAGTAATACAAGAACAAACAGTCGGTCCATTTTCTATCTCTACCTCACAGGCATGACAAGAGCCCATCAGGCAACCTGTGGCAATGAAAACACCAGCACGTTCAGCCACTAGAAGGATGGGTTCTCCGACTTCGGCCTCAACTGTCACATCATCTGGTAGAAAGCGAACGCTTACACTCATGTTTGATTAGTCATTTCATCTGTTAGTTTGTTATTGTTAATTGTTTAGTTAATTGTTTACGTTTTAATTTATAATTTCCCTTAACGATTTTCCAGTTTCCATTTTCCCTTCTCAAGTTGACTTTTTACTTTTGAAAAAACTCATCTGATAGTTAACGGTCTAAGACCTTAAAATCGGGGTTAAATCAAGATGAGATTCGATAGTATCAGCCAGTGAATTCAAAAGCGCTTCTCGTTGTTCCCGATAGTTGACAACCCCAGTAGGGAGAGAAGGTAGCCCTCGTCTGGAGCGCAGTTGATTCAACCAGGCACGTCGCCAAGGACTATTGTCAAACATGCCATGGAGATAGCTGCCCCAAATTGATTGATTCACGTCAACAATTCCCAAACCATGGTCATCGAATAAGGCTCGATAAGCAGATTTATTGTCTCCCATCTCTGCCTCCAACATTCGGGAACGCCCCTGATGAATTTCGTAACCAGTAATGGGTAAGCCAACTTGGGGATAATTAGAGGTCACCATCCGTTGACGGGCAACTTTGCCACTAGTAATCAAGGTTTTTAACGGCAACAAGCCTAATCCTGGATGACGACCCTGTTTACCCTCTAATCCATCGGGATCAACTAGGGTTTTGCCTAGCATTTGGAATCCCCCACAAATTCCCAAAATTGTCCCACCTGAGGCAGCATAGTTTTGAATCTGCTCAGCCATGCCACTTTTTTGGAGTACCATCATATCCGCAATGGTAGTTTTCGTCCCTGGGAGAATCACGGCATCTGGATATCCCAAGGTTTCATTTGGTGACAGATATTTCAAAAAGACGCTGGGTTCAGCTTCGAGGGGGTCAAAATCAGTAAAGTTAGAAATTCGAGGTAAACGAATTACTACGATAGTGACTTCCTGATTGGACTTGTTCCTGCTGTTGCGATCTAGTAAGTCAAGGGAATCTTCAGCGGGAAACAGTATATCAATCCAGGGAATAACTCCAACAACAGGAATACCAGTGCGTTCTTCTAACCATTTTATCCCGGGTTCGAGCAGCGATCGCTGACCCCTAAACTTATTGATCACGACACCTTTAATCAACGCTCTCTCCTCTGGTTCGAGCAGTTCGAGAGTACCGATTACGTGAGCAAAAGACCCTCCACGGTCAATATCTACCACCAGCAAGGTGGGAGCTTTGAGGTACCGCGCCACTCGCATATTGGTCAAGTCGCGGTGCTTTATATTAATTTCTACTGGGCTACCAGCTCCCTCGCACACGACTAAATCAAACTCATTGGTTAGGCGTCGCAGTGATTCTTCAATCACCTGCCAACCCTTATCAAAGTACTTCTCGTAGTAATCCCCAGCACTAACCTTCCCTACGGCTTTACCCATAAGAATGACCTGGGAGGTCATGTCACCTTGGGGTTTGAGTAAAATTGGGTTCATTTCCACACAGGGAATCACACCTGCAGCCCAAGCTTGTACTGCTTGGGCATGTCCAATTTCTCCACCATTGGGTGTAACATAGGCATTTAGAGCCATGTTCTGACCCTTAAAGGGACACACACGCCAGCCTTGTCGCGAAAGAAGGCGACATAGAGCTGTGGTTATCAAGGATTTTCCTGCGTGGGATGTAGTACCCACCACCATAATCGCTTTCATAATTCAGGGTTAGGGCGTCAGAACTAGCCTAGATGATCAACAGATTGAGATATCACCCTGTCACCAACTTGATTTAAACCGACAATCTTAGCTTCAACCGCGAGAAGCATCACATCTCAATGCTACGCCATGAGTGCTTGAAGTTACCGCAATCAGAGGGTCGCCTTACTACAAAGAGATTTAACCCTTAACTCACAGACTGCCAACTAGAAAGGCGACCCTCTGATAAGGTTTCATCTCCTAGATGAAACCTTATCAGAGTTTTTAACAAGTAGGGAACTCAAAATCGTTTATATCGTTTATAATGAAAGTAGTAGGGTCAATCAAATTAAGAGCTAACCGCCACCTACTTGCCTAAAAAATAGAACTTATTGTATTGTTCCGGTGCGGAGGGGCATCCCGTATCGTCAATAAAGCTTACCGAGTATCCTAAGCAATGGCTGGAGTTGGTAAGAAGCCCACACTGTAATCTTTGATTCAGTGTGGGAGTATGTCACCCAGCGATTCAAGGTATGATGGAGTCGATCTGATAGTGAGGGTGGAGGTAAGGTTTCTCCAAGCCGTTCCCACTTTTCTAACAACTGACGACCCAAAGGTGTCAATCGAAAACTATCCGTAATTCCCTGACCGTCTACTTCTCGACGTAATACACCCACTTGAATCAACCACATTAAATCATTTTCTACTGCCAATTCCGACCTAGGCCGCGTTGTGTAGTTTCTCTTGACTCCTTCAAGACCTACTATCGATAAGAGTGGAACACTGCTAGAACCCATCGCTGCCAATAGAGGCATTCGGAATGGCAAACAGCGCATTGCTTGCTCTGCACGTTTAGTAGTTCGGTCAGGATATTGAATAGGCTGGCTACCTTGAGACTGAATTGAAGTTCTTGCCACAGTTACTAAATATTAGAACTATACTGACCGCCGATTATTTCTATATTAAGGTTTTTTTGACATTAGAGGCCAACCTCTGGTGGTTTACTCTAGAAATTTTTGGGAAGCATATGCGCTACTTGAGGTGCGGTCAGCGGTCAGCCGTCAGCGGTCAGCCGTCAGCGGTCAGCCGTCAGCCGTGGGCTTTTGGCCCACGCTGCTTGAGGTGCTTTGTGGCACAGGCTTTGGCCTTGGCCTTTGGCCACGCTACGCGAATGGCCACGCTGTGCGAACGACCCTGGGACTTCACTCAGCATTATTCCAATGCTTACCTGTTGTCAGCCATGCAAAGCGCGAGTGGGGGTTTCCCCCTGTTCCCTTGCTGCATCGCTTATTCAAAAGCAACTCAAGTAGCACCATCTGTAGCGCTAATCGCTGATAACTGAATGCTGAATGCTGAATGCTGAATGCTGAATGCTTACAAATTTTTGAATTTATTCAAGACCCACGCCAAACTGGGCAACAAAGGCACTTCTGTATAATAGTGCTTTAAGACGTAAGTCCTATTAGTGTAAACTTTATACATAAGTTCAGTATATTTCTATAGGAAACAAAAGTTATGGCTCTTCAAGTTGGCATAGATGCACCAGCATTTACTGTCAAAGACGACGAAGGCAATACCGTTTCACTGTCCGACTTTGCGGGTAAAACTGTAGTGCTTTATTTTTACCCCAAAGACGATACTCCAGGGTGCACCAAGGAAGCCCAAAGCTTTCGGGATAACTACACTGAGTATCAAGGTAAAGACATGGTGGTACTCGGTGTCAGTATGGATGATGAGGCATCCCACAAACAATTTAAGGAAAAGTATGGTCTGCCTTTCACCCTGCTAGCAGATACGGATGGCTCAATTACCAAGGCTTATGATGTTGATGGTGGCGGTTACTCCAAGCGCGTAACCTACATTATCAACGGCGAGGGCAAAATTACTCACGTTGATGAGACCGTAAAAACGGCTACCCACGCTCAAGATATCTTGACAGCCATGGGCTAAGCTAAGTCAAAAGCCTCAAACTTCGTCTAAATTTTTGTGAATTTGGGCGAAGCAGTGATTATTTATATAATCTCTATTTATATAATCAAGAAACTAACCAATCCCCTTGGTGCTGGAGCTGTTAAGTCCTCGTGAGAATCCTGCTAGTAGAAGACGATGAAGGTATTGCCAAAGTAGTAACGGCAGCGCTAGCTAGTCAACATTATAAGGTTGATCTAGCTACAGATGGGGATGAGGGCATAGCACTAGCAGAGATATTTAAGTATGACTTGATTTTGCTAGATTGGATGCTGCCCAAGCTCAAGGGGATTGATTTGTGCAAGCAGCTGCGAAACGCACGCGATCGCACTCCGATTATACTCCTCACTGCCCAAGACACCAGCACTAACAAAGTCGAAGCTTTAGATGCAGGAGCAGATGATTATTTAGTCAAGCCCTTAGACATACCTGAATTATTAGCCCGAATTCGAGCAGTGCTGCGCCGCAGCAGCACCCCCCTACTCCCTGTGCTTGAGTGGGGATTGCTCCAACTTGACCCCAGTAACTGCCAGGTCAGCTACGATCAGGAACTATTACATCTGACACCTAAGGAGTATGGTCTATTAGAGCTGTTTTTACGGAATCCCCACCGCATCTTTAGCCAAAGTTTCCTGCTAGATAATCTCTGGTCTTTTGAAGAACCCCCTACAGAAAATGCCGTTAGAGCTCATATCAAAAGTTTACGGCGGAAACTCAAGGAAGCTGGAGTCAAAAATGATTTAATTGAAACCGTCTACGGCTTGGGGTATCGGCTCAGACAACTGCCTGAGGAAGGTTCAGGTCAAACAAAGACTGAGAAAAACAAAGGCAAAAAAGTAGCTAAAAAGACACCATCTAACCTGAAACAATCAAAGAGCAAGAGTGATAGTTCCGTTTCCCCAGTCCCTAAGGCTCAATCCGAAGAACCAAAGCAATCAGGACTAAGTGCCATTTGGGAGCAGCAGAAGTCAAAGTATATCAAGCGGCTCAATGTATTGGAGCGGGCGGTGACGGATTGGCGAGATGGTAATCTTACCGGAAAGTTGCGACAGGAGGCTTTAGGGGAGGCACACACCCTAGCCGGTTCCCTCGGTAGCTTTGGTTTTGATCAAGGCTCTCTCAAATCCCGTGAAATTGAGGAGATATTGCAATCTGGGAAAAAAGCTAGCAAAGAGACTATAGCACATCTGTCTCAACTAGTGGTAGAACTACGACAAGAACTAGAGACCGAGGATAACCTTCCAAAACCTACTCACACTCAACAACTCCCGATTCCCCAATCCCCATTCCCAATTCCCCACTCCCCACGACTACTGATTGTGGATGATGATGTAACACTAGCGCAAGGGTTGGGCTCAGAGCTAGCAGCCTGGAAAATTCAGGTTGAGGTGGCGGGTGATATATCTCAAGGGAGAAAAGCAATTGCTGGTAACCGCCCCGATGTGGTACTACTAGACTTGTGTTTTCCTGAATCAGCGGGAAATGGTTTCGAGCTGTTAGAAGAACTGAAAACAACTGAGCCCCCTGTACCTGTGGTAGTATTTACGGCTCAAGAGAGTTTTGCTGAACGAGTCAGAGTGGCTCGTTTGGGGGGACGGGGTTTTCTTCAGAAGCCTGTAGCACCTCAAAAGGTGATGGATGCGATCGCTAAAGTGTTGCAACAATCTGGTCCACCACAGGCAAAGCTATTGATTGTTGACGATGACCCTCAAATCTTGGATCATCTACGCACTGTGCTAGAACCTTGGGGATTCCAATTGACTTTACTAAACGATCCACAACAGTTCTGGGAGACCATAGAGCAGTGTACTCCCGATTTACTGATTTTGGATGTGCAAATGCCGGAATTTAGCGGTATTGACCTGTGTCAGGTGGTACGCAATGACCCTCGCTGGGGTGAGTTACCGGTGCTGTTTCTCTCAGCTGCTCAAGATGCTGAAACTGTGCAGCAAGTGTTTATGGCAGGGGCAGATGATTACGTACAAAAACCAATCAAGGAACCAGAACTTTTGGCTCGGGTGTTGAATCGCATTGAGCGCAGCCAACTAAGACTTAGTATGATAGCACAGAAGAATCAAATGTTGTCAGATAAATAAATAACTATGGTCAGTTAGTGGACATAGAATTTGGAGATCGGACATAGTAGAGTTGATCACATTTTATTCACAGTTGATGGTTAACGGTTGACTGTCAGCAATCATGTCAATTGTCAACCTAATTATGATCAATTTCTTTGACTATCTCCTATTTGCCGAAACGTTTATTCCCCAAGGTTGCTACCTTGGGCAGCCTAACGTGATCTGGCTGCACCTGATCAGTGATGCTCTCATTACCCTAGCCTACTATTTGATTGTCATACTGCTAGTCTACTTGATTAGGCAGCGGCAGAATCTGCCTTTCAAGGGACTATTGATGTTGTTTGGGGCGTTTATTATTTGCGGTGGCACCACTCACCTGATGGAACTATGGACCGTTTGGGATCCAGCTTACTGGCTATCAGGCTCTATTAAAGCAATTACAGCTATAGTTTCTGTCTACACTGCCATAAAATTATACTCTATTATACCTCGAATCCAAAATTCACCTAGTCTGGCTGGACTTGAGCAGCTCAACCAGGAGCTAAAATATCAAATTGAAGAGCGTATTTTAGCAGAGCAATCCTTACGGCAACGTGAGCAACGCTGGCAATTGGCACTACAGGCAGCTAATCAGGGAATTTGGGACTGGAACCCCAAAACCAATGAAACCTTTGTATCCAGCCGATGTAAGGAAATGCTGGGGTATGATGAAAGCTACGACATCGGAAACTATAACCATCAATGGCGGACACACATCCATCCCGATGATTTAGACCAGGTGATCAAAGCCATGGAGGATCACTTAGCCCAGAAAACCTCCTATTATGTTCAAGAGTATCGCTTACGGTGCAACAACGACAGTTACAAATGGATTCTTGACCAGGCACAAGCACTTTGGAATGAAGCAGGTGATCCAGTGCGAGTGGTTGGCTCAATTACGGATATTAGCGATCGCAAGCAGACAGAAGAAGCATTTCAAGAAAATGAAAAGGCGCTGAAGTCCAACGAAGAGCGGCTCCGAGCAATTATGAGTTCTCTTCAAGACGTGGTGTGGTCAGTATCACTGCCTTCTGGGATACTGCGCTATGTTAATATAGCCTTCGAGCAAGTTTACGGTCGCCCAACTTTCGAGCTATTTAGCGATCAAGACAACTTATGGCGACAGTTTGTTGTGCCAGAAGATTTTGATCCTGTTGATAAGGCATGGCGAGCTGTTCAAGAAAACCGTCGTCAATCGTGGGATTTAGAATATAGAATCCAGCTCAGTAATGGAGAAATTCGCTGGCTGAACGATCGCGCTCGTGTGGTTAGGCGTGATAATGGCACCTCTGTACATCTTCACGGCATCACTACGGATATCACGGAGCGTAAACAGCAAGAAGCTCAACTGCAACAACTCAATCGAGAATTACAACAACTCAATCGAGAATTAGAAATTAGGGTTCAACAGCGCACAGCTGCTTTACTCGAAAGCGAACAACGATTCCGCTCCTTGTTTGAATCTGCCCCAGATTTTATCCATATATTAGATACTCAGGGCATGATTGAGCAAGTGAACCCGGCTGTCATCCAGCAGTCAGGTTATGCTGAATCAGAATTGATCGGTAATCGCTTAGAAGAGTTCTTTACCCCCACATACCAAAACATTTGCCAGCAACAGTTTCCAGTTTTACTGGAGCAGGGAACCCATCGTCAAGAAATTGAGTTTGTCTGCAAAAATGGGACTGTTCTTACCACAGACTCCTCCTACTCAGTGGTTCATGATACCCAAGGAAACATTAGCTATATCTTAGTGTTGCAGCGAGATATTAGTTCACGCAAACGATTTGAAGAAGAACGTACCCAGTTAATTGCTAGTTTACAGGAATCAGAGCGACGGTGGCGCAGCCTTCTCGAAAATGTGCGACTGGTGGTGGTGGGACTAGACCGAGAGGGTAAAGTGGAGTATGTCAATCCGTTCTTCCTAGAATTGACTAGGTACACAGAAGCAGAAGTTTTAGGCAAGGACTGGTTTGAAAACTTCCTGCCCAATTACCAGCAACAGTCAGTACAGCAATACTTCCAGGACATCCTAGAGCCAGACTTTAAACCTCACTATCAGCACTCGATTCTCACCAAGTCAAAGCAAGAAAAAATCATTGCTTGGAATAATACCCTACTCCAAAATCTCCAGGGAGAGGCAATTGGCACCATGAGTATTGGGGAAGATATTACTGAGCGCTACGCTATTGAACGGATGAAAGATGAATTCACGTCCGTGGTCAGCCACGAACTCCGTACCCCCCTAACGTCAATTCATGGTGCCTTGAACCTGTTATCAACTGGTCTAATTCAACCTCAGTCTGAACGAGGACAGCGTGTGATTGGCATTGCCGCTGATAGTGCTGAGCGTTTAGTGCGACTAGTTAACGATATTTTGGAGCTGGAACGTCTGGAATCTGGTAAGATCCGTTTGTCGAAGCAGCCAGTGAATGCAGCTGAGTTGATGGTTAAAGCTGTTGATCAGGTGCAGGTGATGGCTAATCGAGCTGGGATTAAATTGGAAGTCTCGCCCCAAGCCATTGAATCTGAAATTGAATTCGAGGCTGATAGCGATCGCATTATTCAAGTCATAACCAATTTACTCAGCAATGGGATTAAATTTTCAGACAGAGGTTCTAGCCTATGGTTAACTGTAGAACTCCAACAGCCAGAGGAACCAGAAAAAACCTCACCCCCTGACCCAAACAGTGCCACGATCTTGTTTACCGTTAAAGACCAAGGTAGGGGAATTCCGGCTGACAAACTTGAAAGTATATTCGGGCGTTTTCAACAGGTTGATGCCTCCGATGCCCGTAAAAAGGGAGGGACGGGTTTAGGGTTAGCGATTTGCCGTAATATAGTGGAGCAGCACGGAGGCAAAATCTGGGTTGAGAGTACTGTTGGTGAAGGTAGCAGTTTTTATTTTACCTTACCAGAACAAACAGCAGCAGCAGAAGGTGGGAAAGATGACAACTAAGCGCATTTTAGTGATTGATGATGATGATGGGGTTCGAGAAATCATCCAATTTTCTCTAGAAGCAGCAGCAGGGTGGGAAGTGTTGACAGCTGCTTCTGGTAAAGAGGGATTAGCTAAGGCTGAGGCAGATCAGCCTGATGCGATTCTGCTAGATGTAATGATGCCCGAGCTAGATGGACCGGCTACATTTCGACAGTTACAAGCTAATGCAGTGACAGCGGATATCCCAACAATTTTGCTAACCGCTAAAGCTAGGAGCAGCGAGCAAAAGCAGTTTCTAGATTTGGGGGTAACTGGAGTTATTACCAAGCCGTTTAAACCTATGGAATTGGTCGAAGAAATCCAAGGGATTCTTAATTGGCTCGATTGAGCTATCGCAGTGCTAGGTTTTATTGAAACTCCCAAACCGGCAGCAAATCATCAGGAACTGGATTAGGATTAATTGCTGCTATAGCAGTTCTCAATTGGGTGAGGTAAAAAGATTCCATAGCACTCACCTTTGATATCTTACCGATTAGCCATAAGTTAGCACCCTACCCAATAGACCTCTTGCAAAAATAACTAAGCAATCATTTTGGATAGCTTCTAAGTCAATTTTGACACCTATTCCCTATTCCCTATTCCCTATTCCCTGACAACTGCCGCGAAGTCTAATCACAATCTCTTCACATTTGCGCCCTAATTTCTATTTTTAGGTAAGGTAAATAGATCTTGGGTTGAACTTCGGGGTATGGGTATGATTTTTTCAAACAAAGGTAGCAGTTCCAGTAATTGTTCCAACGCCACTCCTTTGGAGCAATTATCCCTGAGTCCCACGATCAGTCCTAGGATCGATTTAGCTTATCCTCACCACCCAGAGCACCAGAGGAGACAAACCTTCACACCAGTTGTCCTGGGTATCAAGAGTTTGCCCTTGACCAAGGAACGAGATCTGGGTACCAGCCAAGCCCAGGACTATGAGTCATACATCGGATTAGCTGTGGATGTATTTCAGAGTCAAGACTCAACATTTATCAAATCTCTTAAAGACTTTCTGACTGTTTTACCCAGTCCCACTTATATTGAGCAAGTCTTACTGGCAGCGGTTTATCGACTACCAGAGATTAACCTTGATGCTTGTCAGTGGCTATTGCGTCATCCCGATTATTTGATGCCCGAACTTGACTTAGTGGCAGTAGCGATGACTGTCGCCATCAAGACGCTTCAGGAGCAAGGGTTAGTGTGGGGTCAAGATTTTAGCATTGAACCTAATGGTCGGTTATATCTCAGTACTCTGGCGAAAGATAAGTTATGGTTCGGTAGCTCAACTAGCGATCGCCTCTTGCTAGAACAGATTCTGCAAGTTGGGGATTAATCTTGATCATGAATTTATAGAGGCTGGAGCGATGAACAAAACAATTTTATTAATTGAAAATGATAAACTGTTGCGCTCAAATTTTTCAGATTTACTAGAATTAGAGGGCTTTAATGTCCTTACTGCAGACGATGGTTGGCTCGGGTTAAATTTAGCTAAAATTGTCCGACCTGATTTAATTATTTGTGAAATTAATATACCATCAATTGATGGGTATGAGCTTCTCAAAATATTACGGGATAGGTTAAAGACAGCGAAAACACCGTTTATATTTCTAACCAGTGATTCCAAGGAGGATGGCTATGCTCGAGCTAAGGAACTGGGAGCCAATGATTATCTAACCAAACCTGTAGAGAGTCGGGAACTGTTAGCAGCAATTAATCAGCAGTTAAGAATACTTCCCTTGACTTAAAACAGGGCTTCAAACACGCTATATATTAATTACTCAACCGGTTGAGAATAATAAACTGATTGGCAAAAGGAGTGTAAACGATGGGTAAAACCCTTGTTCACGTAACTACACCGATAGTGATTCAAGAAATTGAAAACGTCTTAGCAACTTATCCGGAGTCTCCCTATCAAGACCTGTTTTCCCAGTCTAACATACGCCAGGATTTAATTACTTATGTCCTAAGCAGAATTCCGAATCATTACCAAGCCATAGACAATAGTGAACCATCATCAAAAAGCCAAGAATTACAGCAGTTATCCTCAGAGCAGAAGCTGTATTTAGAAAACTGGATTCACACAGGAATCTATCATATCTTTCATCTAATGGGAAACTACAGCTGGGATAATTACCCGATGCCCCAAACGTTTACCTCAAGGTCTATCTCCTCTAATTTCTGAGCTTGATATCCGACAGTTTATATCATAAAATAGCAGTTCTCAATTGGGTATTGAGAACTGCTATAACATCTATGGTATGACCTGTAAATCAAATGATTAACTGAACTTGATATCAATCGTGATCCAAACCTGATGCAAAATGTCTAAGATTATCAGTAACTTTCGCTAACTCCAGATGTAGTAGGCTGGTTTTCTGGATATTGGTTTTCTGGATATGCTAGTTGGGGATTGCGCAACCGTTCCAACTGTAAACGCCTAAACTCAGAAGCAGCATCATCTAGTCTCTGAGACTGTCCCTCATTGAACTGATCGATATCAACTGTACCCAATTGGGCATTATGGATTAAATCAAAAGCGTTGAAACCAGTGTCTCCAAACCCCCCAAACGTGTCTTGCTCGTTAGGATTATTAAAATTTTCATCCGCTCGAATAGTACCTATACTTTGGGCAGTAGCGGACCCGTGCAGTAACGCTGTAGTAATGCCAAGGGCTACACTCAATACAGCTACAGTAAAAACAGATTGGTTGCTGATCGTCATAGGAATCCCCCTTCAATGGATAAATCTCGCTGGTATTCTGCTATAGAGTTATATATAGTTAACCTGAGTTAACTTGCACATTAACCTGCACAATTGTTACAAATTCATTTTGGACGGTTGACGCGACTCTGTCAATAGTCAACCATCCAGAAAAAGCAATGAGTTAATATTAATTATTTCACGGGATCCTAAGGCTTTAGCCCTAGGAAGAATAATTACAAGCGGCGGCTCAGTAGTGGAGAAATTGCCAGTAATACCACTGTGCTAAAACCAAGCAATACCAAAAGGGATTGGCCAAAGGTAATAGATGCCCAAGGAGCCTGCATCACAAGGCTACCAACAGACCAGTCATTGTGAAGATAGAGATAGCGAATTGGTTCAATGGCATAGCTGAGGGGGTTAAGACTGGCTACTACCTGTAACCATTTTGGCATGAATGAGAGAGGAGCAAGGGCTGTGCTCGCAAACAGTAGGGGTAAGTTGGTAACAAAAATTACTGCAATTAGTTCAATGTGACCGGGTAGAGCAAATGCTAGTCCTAGACTGAGGGCTGTGACTCCCACTACCAGCAAGAATACTATCAAGCCAATCATCGCCAGACCGGCTAGGTTCGGTAAACCGGCTCCTAAAAAGGCACTGGCGGTGACAATTGCCACAGTTTGCAACAAACTCAGAGCGATTATATATATGGCTGAGGCTGCAACAATAGAGAAGCGAGAGACTAACGGAGCTACTAGTAAACGGTTGAGGAAACCAAATTCCCGGTCAAACATGACAGGTAAGCCAGCGTTGAGTGCTCCGGCAAAGGCGGTAAACACAATCACACCTGCACCTAGGAATTTGCCATAGCTCAAACTCTCACCAAAAATCCCTTGAGGAGCGTTTTGGAATAATGCCCCAAATAGGATTAGCCACATTAGCGGCTGGATAATACCAGCCATTAAGGTAGAAGGTCGCCGTTGCAGCTGAATAAACAGGCGTTTGGTTAGGGCAAGGGTTTCTTGGATAAATTCACTTACACCAGGAGTATCATTGACTGGGATTGGTGCAGTAAGGTCTGGTTGCCAGTTAAGGTCAGATTTAGGAGGGGTAAGGGTTTTACTCATATTCATTCGTGCAATAGATTCCTAAAATAGTTGGAGCAATCTTTATTTACTGTCCACTAACCACTGCCCTATGTCTCCTTTAGGCCATATTTTGTTTCCGCTCTGCCTTGAGATCCCGTTTCCCAGCCTGAGCCAGTTCAGCATCCATCAGGGTTTTACCTGTGGCAGCTAGGTAGACATCATCTAGGCTAGGTCGCGACTGAGCAATCCCAAAGGTCGGTAAACTAAGGTCTTTCAAGGCTTGCTGAATGATGATTAAGGCATCGCTTTGGGGTTTAACCACAAGGTTAAGGGAATTACCCTGATTGCTGTTAATAATTACCTCTCGCACAAAGGGCAGAGACTGCAGCATATCTTTGGCTTGCTTGGCTTCTTCCATGGGGGAGAATTCCCGGATGCGCAGGGTAATGCGATCGCCTCCAACACTATCCTTTAACTGGGATGGTGTCCCCTCAGCTATGATCAAGCCTTTGTCAATAATTGCCACTTGGTCAGCTAATGCGTCTATTTCTTCGAGGTAGTGGCTGGTGATTAGTAATGTGGTTCCTGAGTCTCGCAGCTTTTGCAACAGTTCCCAGACCACGAATCTGCTCTCAATGTCAAGACCTACGGTGGGTTCGTCTAGTACTAAAACATCGGGTTGGTGGAGTAAGCCAGCGGCTAAGTCCAGCCGCCGACGTAGACCACCGGAGTAAATGCCAGTTTTTTTATGGGCATACTCCTTGAGCTGCAAAATGTCAAGCAGTTTATTGATGCGTTGTTTGGCAACTGCTTTGGGGAGGTGATAGAGGTCGGCTTGCAATTGGAGTAGTTCTTGACCAGTGAGTACCTTATCTAAGGCAACTTCTTGGGCTACATAGCCTAGGCGGCGGCGTGCTGCCCTTGGGTTGTGTAGTACTGAAATGCCAGATACCTCAATTTTTCCAGCGTCCGGTGCCGTGAGCGTGCATAGACAACGAATGGTGGTGGTTTTACCGGCACCATTAGGACCGAGTAAGCCAAAAATTTGACCCGGTTCGACTTGTAAGGAGATGTCTTTGACGGCGTGGACATCTCCATAGCGTTTTTGGAGGTTCTGGATTAATACAGCGGCAGCCATAAACTTTCCCTATGCCGGTCAGGGATACACAAATCTCAACAATTTTTATTGTAGCCGGTTGCCCTGGTTAGGGGTACAATCTAATGTTTTTAGGCAAAACTGCTGAGGAGTGATTGGGTGTATTGCGCAGCCCCTGAATGCGATCGCGTTTGGCCTTTAGGCCAAGGTCAATCCCATACCCTCAAGCTACACTGAATCTACACTCAAGCTATGGCGTAGCTGTCTTAATTTGTCACGGATTAGTCATCACTAACCTTTTCACAGAGGAAAAAGCACCAGCCTAATTCACCAGCGGCAATTGCCTCCTGAGTTTTCTTAAAGGCAGCGCTCAAATCCGGATAGCCCTCCCGAGCCAGCTCGGACACCAATTCGTAACTCTTTTTCAGGTGTTGGCTCAAGTCCTTTATCTGCAAAACGTTAAATCCGATCTCAGTGAGTTTTTCTGCATAGACTTCGGGGCTAAATGTCGGCTCAAACAGCAGTCGGTTGTAAACGTACTTGCGGGCTGCCTCACTAACTTCCTCAATTGGTGTTACCAAGTCATCAAACAGAAAGATCCCTCCTACCCCTAGGACACGATGAACCTCTGCCAGAGCTTTATCAAGTTCGTGGATGTGGTACAAAGCGCCTTGACTCCAGGCATGGGTAAAGGAGCCATCTGGGAAAGGTAGGTTAAGGGCTGATTCCTTTTGGAAACTCACCCGCAGAGAGGGGAAATTACTAGCCTTTGCTCGAGCATTTTCGATATAACTGCTACTGAGATCAATTCCTACTACCTCAGATCCCCTCTCTTGAGCTATCCATATGGCAGCGTTGCCATTTCCACAGGCGACTTCTAGTAACCGGGAGTCGGCAGTAATACCGCTCTGTTCCAGCATATATTCATCCCAGCGCTTGCAGGCTGGCACAAAGTCCTCAGGCCGAGCCTTGGCTAAGTTTTCGAAATAACCCCAGTGGAGACTGCCTTCTGGATCCCAGAAACTGCGGAAACGTTGGTCTCGTTCGCGATCATCAAACAATGCCTCGGTCTGAGCTTCGGTAAATCTACTTTTTTGCATAGTTAATCCCAGTTAATTCCACGCTTTTGTTGGTTTATGATACTGATCAAAATTTAGACTATAGCAATCCTATTTGAATTATTAAATTTGCTCTTTAATCAGGATATACCAGTTCTGGCTTCAGCAAGTGTATGGAATAAAAATTTTGGTTTTTATTAATAACTTTACTATTGCTATAGTCACCCTAAATAGTATATATTTTTCTAGGTTACGGTGTTCGTAAAGTAAAGTTAAGCAAATGGAATTGCTTCGCGTTTTGTACACCACACAGAATTGTCTCACCTACTTGAAAATACAACAATAGGCAGGTTTAGCATATGAACATTTTTACCAAGCTTGAGTCAGAAGTCCGAAGCTACTGTCGATTGTTCCCAACAGTCTTTACCAAGGCAGTGGGAGATACCTTGATAGATGAAAGTGGGCGTACTTATATAGATTTATTGGCAGGTGCTGGTGCCCTCAACTACGGACATAATAACCCCAAGCTCAAAAAGCGTCTCCTGGAATACATTGAGTCAGATGCTATCACCCACAGCCTCGATATGTTCACCTCTGCTAAGCAGCAGTTTCTAGAACGTTTCGAGGAAGTAATCTTAATACCGCGAGGACTAAACTATAAAGTTATGTTTACCGGTCCTACGGGAACCAATTCTGCCGAGGCTGCTTTGAAGCTAGCCCGTAAAGTGACTGGCCGAAAAACAGTCATCTGTTTTACCAAAGGCTACCACGGTCATACTTTAGGGGCCCTAGCTGTTACACCTAATCCTACCTATCAAAAGGCTGCGGG
The DNA here is from genome assembly GCF_010692445.1 of Moorena sp. SIO3E8. Taxonomy (NCBI): domain Bacteria; kingdom Bacillati; phylum Cyanobacteriota; class Cyanophyceae; order Coleofasciculales; family Coleofasciculaceae; genus Moorena; species Moorena sp. SIO3E8. The sequence goes on from NZ_JAAHHM010000030.1 coordinate 33,012, forward strand.
CATTCCCCTCGGTAATGTCTTAACGGTCCCGTTCGAGGATAAAAATGGCACCAAAGACGACAGTCTTGATTACTTAGAAAAACTGGTTGATGACCTGAGCCTAAATCAGGAAAAACCCGCAGCTGTTATCCTAGAAACCGTTCAATCTGAAGGCGGGATTAATGTTGCTAGTGTTCCTTGGCTTCAACGCCTTGCCCAGATCACTCAAGAGCGAGAGATTTTGCTAATTGTTGATGACATCAAAGTCGGGTGTGGCAGAACTGGCCCTTTCTTTAGCTTTGAGCGGGCAGGGTTAAAACCTGATTTAGTTTGTCTGGCTAAATCTTTAAGCGCCTATGGAAACCCGATGGCTGTGGTGCTGATTCGACCTGATTTAGACTGTTTGAAACCAGGGGAACACACTGGTACTTTCCGAGGGAACAATCTAGGCTTTGTGACTGCCACAGCTGCTCTCGACGAGTACTGGGAGACGGATGCTTTTGAAAAGGAAATCGCGGACAAAGGTGAGGTAATGAAGAAGCGACTCAAAGACATGATCGCTCGTTATCCAGAAGTCGGCGGCGAACATCGAGGACTTGGTTTGATTCAAGGAATCGCCTGTGAACAAAAGGGGCTGGCTAAAAAAGTTAGTAATGAAGCTTTCAAGCGGGGTTTAATCTTTGAACCTATGGGAGTGAACAAAGAAGTGATTAATCTTCAGTCTACATTAACCATTGATTCCGACACTTTGACCCAAGGGCTAGATATTTTGGAGGAAAGCATTGGAGCTGCTCTCTCAAACTGAGTTAGTCAAACCGGCGACTTCCAAAATTTCTGCCAACACTTTGCCATGATATTCCCAGGGTAAAGTCTCAATTGTGAGAGCTTGCAATCCGGTATCTCCATCTATCGCTGCTCCCTCATTAACCAGAGTTGTCAAAATCTGTTTATCGGTCTCTAAGGTTAATCCCTCAGTTAACTTAGATTTTAAGTCCGGTCGGAGTAAAGCAAGAGCAGTGAGTAACCCCATTGCTCCCCAATTTGATACACCGCAAACGATCGGGTGATGGCAAGGAATATAACAGGCGATTCGTTCTCCATGCTTGATGTTTTTGGCAATTAGCTCTTGAGAGAGTGTTCCCATACCAAGTTCATTGCCCAAATCACCAATGCCGATGGAGATGATTTCACTGAGGGTAAATAGGAAATGTAAAGGAGCAGTATGAACAGTGATATCATCCCCATTTATATTTCGGACAGTACCATCGTAACTCGGGCCTGCTCTTTCAATGGAGATAACATGGGAAACTGGTGGTTCGGCACTTTGCCATAAATTCACAATAGAAGAAACGGAGGGATCTTCTGCACTCCCTGCATCGACAGGAACGACATCAAAAGGAATTTGAGCAGGTATTCCTGCTGCCCGAGCAGCAACCTTGACAGCATTAAGACATAAAGGATCGGTAACCAGACGGACAGGGATTCCAACTCTAAGTAATCCCGCTGCTAGGTGAGCGCAACCGATGGGGCCATCATTTTCCGCTGCCGGAGGAGTGCCGTGGGGAATAAAAAAGCCTGTAATAATAGCCACATGGGGGGATGGATGTTCGGCAATCGAACGAGCTGCACCAAGCAGCCCCCCCTTGGCAGCCTCCACAAGGGGCTCTATACCATTACCTATGTCCCTTCCACAGATGTTTTCAATTTTTTCTATCCGGGTTAAGACTTCTGGAGAATTTCCAAATGCAGCAGTCATAAGCAATTAAACAGATGCTCCTAAATCAACTAACTTTTTAGAGACTGTCTCCTGGATGACTTGGTTGACACTATTTTCGAGGATGTCTAGCCCTTTCTCTAAGACTTCTTCAGAAATTGTTAAAGGCGGCAGACATCGAATCACCTGCCCCTGTGCGCCAGCTGTTTCCATGATTAGCCCATTAGCAAAGGCTGTCCGGATGATTTTATTAGCTAGGTTCCCATCTTTGCAGTCTAAGCCCTGAATCATGCCCCTGCCCCTAACAGAAAAACCGGCCTCCCAGTTATTTTTTGCGATCTGCTCCAATCGGAGCTGCATTATAGTTCCTTTTTGTCTAACAGAGGCTGAAAGACTCTCATCTTGCCAATAGATTTCCAAGGCTGCTTTGGCGGTAACAAAGGCTAGGTTAGGTCCTCTGAAGGTGCCACTGTGTTGACCTGGTTTCCACTGGTCTAATTCTGGTTTGATCAGTACCAATGAGAAAGGAAGACCGAAACCACTCAAGGATTTGGAGATAGTAACAATGTCAGGGGAAATACCTACTTCTTCAAAGCTGAAAAAGGAACCAGTCCGTCCGCATCCCACTTGGATGTCGTCTACAACTAAAAGGACATCATGTTTACGACAGACTGTTTCAAGCGATCGCAACCACTCAAAGCTGGCTACATTGACCCCACCTGCTCCCTGAATGGTTTCTACAATCACTGCTGCTGGAAGCGCTACTCCACTACCTCTGTCGGAAAGGACTTTGTCTAGGTACTCTGTAGTATCAATATCCGAACCCAAGTACCCATCATAGGGTATAAAGGTTACGCCTGCGGTCGTGATTCCTGCAGCGTCTCGCTGGGAAATGTTGGCAGTTGTTGCTAAGGAACCTAAAGTTACTCCATGATAGCCATTGGAAAAGGCAATGACCGTTTCCCGTCCCGTTATGTTGCGGGTCAGTTTTAGAGCTGCCTCCACAGCATTGGTTCCTGTTGGTCCAGGAAACTGAACTTTGTAATTCAATTGCCTGGGTTTAAGGATAATGGCTTCAAAAGCTTCGAGAAACTCCTCTTTCGCTACGGTTGCTAAATCGAGACTATGGACAATACCGTCTGAATCGAGATAACTGAGCAGTCGTTCTTTGAGTTGTGGGTTGTTATGTCCGTAATTCAGCGTACCCACTCCACTGAGGAAGTCAATGTACTTTATACCTTCTTTATCTTCTAGAACAGCTCCTTGTGCTTTCTTAAACACCGTGGGAAATAAACGGCAGTAGCTTCGCACATTGGATTCCAATTGATTGAAGATTCTCATGAGATTATCCTCATTAGTGTTATACGTGATGCTTTCCGCAAGCTACCTCAAGATTCTGCTACTTACCTTTTAACTTGTGGCGATTCCTACTTACCCCCTCACCCATTTATCCTTTCATCAACTCACCAAATCAAGCGTGTAGGAATCGCCAGGATGTCATTAGTCCGCTACATTAGCCAGCTACATGAGTCAGCTACATGAGTCAGCTAACACTTAGGCAATAAGGCTGACAGTTACCGTAAGAAAATGCGTTGTAATTCTCGAGTGGGATCGCTATAGGTGGTTCTTGCATGTGCTATACATTTGTTGTCCCAAAGCAACAATGAGTATTGCTCCATCCGAATAGCCATGTGATTTTCCTCGTAATACGCTAGAAATCGGTCGGCAATGTCTGCCAAAAACGGCTCGGGAGTAAAGGGCTTTAGGTTTTCTGGATCGGGGCTGTAGTCACCGTATTTAATATAGTTACAAGAAAAGCGGAAAACAGGCTTCTTACCCTCAAATGACAGGATCGGATGAATTGCTCCCTTGGTGCGGTTGGCGTGGACTCCCCTCGTGGCACCAAAATGGTGTCGAGTCTCCATGAGTTTTTTCTTTTCTTCTTCCGTAAGAGTCTTCAGGAATCCTTCCACATAAGCCAACGTGGTCATCCCACCACCACAATCAGAAGGCTTTTTGCACCAAAGCACTAGATAGTTCGGTGGGGTTTGATAATCGCTGGCTTCCGTATGAGGAAGCAAACGCCTTTCACCTCTGGCATCGGAAAATTTGATCAATTCTGGTTCATATCTGACATAGAATATTGGTTTCCCATATTGCAGGATTAACTCACCACCTGTGACCAATTTTGAAAATTCGATCCAGTCAAAATTGGGATCTTCAGTTTCCACATAAATAAAGTTGTTTTGCTCCAGAAAGTTCTGATAATCAGTAATTGATTTATCAAATTTGGGCAAGTTACTTGCCTGATAAGTTAACATCCAAACTCCTTTTTTTTATAAGGCTGACAAAAATTCACTATAGGCGAAATAAATTCAATACTGGTTACTTGTTTACATTTTTTAAACAAAATAAAAATAAGAATATACTCAAATAGTAAAGAAACTATTAATTGAGCAGGAATTACAAGATAATTGTGATAGGTAATAATTTTAATTAAGCAGATTCTTTGCCATTTATGCGATAGAAGACTTTCATCTGTTCAAAGTTTCCCTCTTAAGCTGCTGTGGATTTTCTTGATGCCGTCGCTCATTAGGGAAACCGCCTGTTCCCTTGCTGCATCGCTTAAATTGCCTATTTTAAAATTATAAAAAAACCTTAAAACCCTCTCCCCATCTACTATCTACGCCAGCTAGCCAGTTAAGTGTCTAACAGTTTATTAAGGGGGACTCTAGTCACAGTCAAGCTTTCAGCATTTAACAAAAGTTTGTAAATTCAGTCTCTAAGAGACTTTTTGTTAAATAAAGGTTAAGGTTCATTAAAGTTAAATAAAGCTTAAATTATTGCGTAGGGTGAGATAGGCGGCAAGTACTTTAAAAGCTCACCTGTAGCGAGAGCTGTCCGCCTTAAACCACGCATATTCAGTACTCTATATTTCTTAAGATTTACTTTATAAACAGTCTCTAAGTTGTAGAGCAATTCTTATTTGGGTGAGGTTTTTAGGGAGCTTCCGAGCTGGGAGCTTCCGAGCTGGTCAGAGGGAAGAGGTAAAAAATAGTGAATCATGGATAATTGCCTTTTGCTGATTACCCATTATTCACTATCCATTACCAGCCCAGAAATAAGATAAGTAATCGAACAAACTTGATCTTACGTAAGCATTCAGCATTCAGCTATCAGCTATCAGCTAATGCGCTACGCGGAGGGTACGCCAACAGCTATCATCAGCTGATGGGTTATCGGCAAGCTAAGGGAAAAGCTGTTGAATAAAACAGCTAAGCATTCCTTGAATCTCTGTTACGGAAAGCTGACGGCTGACAGCTGACGGCTGAATGCTTACGATCTTACTTCCCAATACAGAAACGGCTGAAAATGCGGTCAAGCACTGATTCGGTTACTTCCTCTCCTGTAATTTCTCCCAAGGCTTGAATTGCTCCACGCAAATCTATGGTCCAAAAATCTAAGGGTAACTCTTGCGCAATAGTTTTTTGCACTTGCTCAAGAGACATTTTCGCCCGCGTCAAGGCAGCAGCTTGTCGTTGGTTAATCGCTAAATCTAAATCAGCGGCTTGCAGGTTGCCACGATTTACTGCGTCAAGAATTGCCTTCTCCAGAGCATCAATCCCTTGATTGTAGGCAGCGGCTGTCTTAACTACCTGCTCTATAGTATTAGGATAGCATAGGGTAGATTCACTCTTATCACTGGCCAGGTCAGTTTTGTTAATCACTAGAATTACCGGACGTTCTTGCACCTGTTGGTAAATTTCCTGGTCTCCTGCAGTCCAGCCAGTGGTTGCTTCAATCACCAGTAATACTAAGTCAGCCGCCATGGCTGCACTACGCGATCGCTCTACTCCAATCTTCTCCACTTGGTCAGCGGTTTCGCGAATTCCTGCTGTATCGAGTACCTGTACCGGAATTCCCCCAACTACTAACTGGGATTCCACCACATCCCTAGTGGTACCAGGAAGGTCAGTGACAATAGCGCGATCGCATCGACTCCAGGCATTCAATAAACTCGATTTTCCGACATTGGGTCGCCCAAGGATCACCACTTTTAAGCCCGTGCGCAATAGCTCACCCTGATCCGCTGTGGCTAATAGTCGGGATACTTCTGTTAAGATATTGTTAAGTTGAGCCACAATTGCGCCTTGATCAAGGGGCGGTAAATCCTCCTCAAAATCAATTCGAGCCTCAATTTCTGCCAAAACATCCAGGCAAGTAGCTCTGGCTTCCCGAATGGGTGTGGCGAGCTTGCCTTGCAACCCAGCTAGGGCGGCTTGAACCGCTGCTGGGGAGCGAGACCCCACTAAGTCAGCAACACTTTCTGCCTGAGTCAAATCCAAGCGCCCATTCAAAAATGCCCGTAGGGTAAATTCTCCTGGCTGTGCTAATCTCGCTCCTTGTTCGAGGCACAATTGCAACACTTTTTGGACGGGCATGATCCCACCGTGGCAATGGAATTCTACCACATCTTCACGAGTGTAGGAACGGGGAGCTTGCATAATCAGCAGCAATGCCTCATCCACTAGCTGTTGGGTTTTGGGATGACGCACATAGCCGTAGAGAATCCGGTGACTCTCCCAAGCCTGACGCCCCGGTGCCTGGAATAAAGTACGGGCAATTGCGATCGCATCCCTTCCTGACAGTCGCACAATACCGATACTCCCTTGTTGGGGGACAACTGCTGTTGCGATCGCAGCAATCGTTTCACTCTCGAACATCTCAGATCAAATTCGCTTGACTAATTATCATATCCCTTTTGGTGGTGGAGGAGTCGGGAGTCGGGAATCGGGAGTCGGGAATCGGGAATCGGGAATCGGGAATCGGGAATCGGGAATCGGGAGTCGGGAGTCGGGAAAAAATGCTCTGTACCTGATTAGGCTAGAAACCCCTGTTGACGATTACCCATCACCTATTAGCATAACCGAAAAATCCAGGCACTATTTGGCAAGTGATTAACCAGAGCGGTCAGCGGTCAGTGGTCAGTGATCAGCCGTCAGCCGTCAGCCGTCAGCTTTTAGCTCACGCTACTTGAGGTGCCGTCAGCTTAATTTTATTCAAAAGCTGTTGGGTGTAGCTTGGCCACAGGCCTTTGGCTAATTGCTGATTGCTGATTGCTGATTGCTGATTGCTGATTGCTGATTGCTGATTGCTAATTGCTGATTGCTGATTGCTGATTGCTGATTGCTGATTGCTGATTGCTGATTGCTTATAGCTAATTGCTGATTCCTGACATAGTTTTTGATATTGGCATTAATTATAACACTAATAGATGAGTTTTGAAAACGATAATATTTGGTAATTTGATAATAATCAATCCAGATTTGACATTATTTATTTCACAGTTAAACTAGAAGGATGATTTTACCACTAACTATATTTTTTTTTGTATTTTTTTTATAAAGATGCCAGGAAAAATGTGATTTTTTTAATGAATATTACTCCCAATTTATCAAGATAATATTTTTTTTATTTATATAAAAAAAGATTCGATTAAGTTTGTTAATTATCCAGCAATTTAAATTTAAAATTAAAACCGATCAATATAACCGAATCATAAAGATTTTACCAATAAGCCAGATGAAATTAGCTGTGAGTAGAATTAGTCAATCCCTGAGCGTTCTCTATGTGTTGGCAGGACCTCTTTGGGTTATACCGACAATAGCACAGCCGATTCAAGCCGATCACACCACTGACACGGAAGTTATCCAAGATGGTAATCGCTTTGATATTGACGGAGGTAATCGATCAGGTGATGGCTCTAATCTATTTCACAGCTTTCTGGAGTTTGGTTTAGACCAAGACCAAATTGTTAATTTTTTGTCTCAACCCGGTATAAAAAACATTCTCAATCGGGTTACAGGTGGCAACGCTTCAGTGATTAACGGTCTCATCCAAGTCACAGGGGGCAACCCCAACCTGTTTTTAATGAACCCAGCGGGGATAATTTTTGGTGCCGATGCCCAGCTGAACATTCCAGGAGCATTCACCGCTACCACCGCTACAGGTATTGGCTTTGGTGATAATAATTGGTTTAGTGCCTTTGGTGACAACGACTACTTTTCCTTAATTGGAACACCTAGTATGTTTAGGTTCGATACATTAGGTACACCAGGAGCCATTATCAATCAGGGCCAGCTAGAGGTGACACCGGGAAATAACCTAACCTTACTGGGTGGCACTGTGATCAGTACTGGAGAACTGGCAGCACAAGACGGAAAAATTACCGTAGCTGCTGTACCAGGGGAAAGTTTAGTGAAAATTAGCCAAGAGGGGCACTTGCTGAATTTGGAAATTCAGCCCCTACTAACTGACCAACAATCCTTGACGCCTGTGCAATTGCCTGAACTTTTAACTGGCGCTGATGTAGGTCATGCCACAGAATTCAAGGATAATGGCGATGGTACTGTGACCTTGAAAGATTCTGGCATCACTTTGGAGTCTGGAGATGTAGCGGCGAAGGAAGTAACCGCAGAGACTGCAACCCTATCCGCCAACAATAACCTGACTCTAGTAGAAAGCCAGCTGTCTACGACGAGAGACTTAAACCTACTGGCTCAGAATCAAGTGATGGTAAGGGATACTCCTGAGAATCCCTTCAATGCTATAGCGGGAGGAGACCTCTACATTCAGGGGGATTTAGGCATTGATATTCTGGCACTGAATCATCCCAAGACACCCTTTCAGAGTGGCGGTAATCTCAGTTTAGTTAGTGATGGGATTATTTCCGGAGATGCTCACTTTGCCAGTGGTGGTAGTTTCTCGATTCTGAATTTGTCTGGTAAACCAGGTAAATTTCTGAGCTTCTATGACCCGATTATTATCTCTAGAGGGGATGTCATCTTTGGGGATTATACAGGAGCTTCTCTGAAAGTAGAATCTACCGGAAGTATTGAGGGGGGAAATATAAAGATTACCCAGCCAGATACCACTGGCTCGATTCCCACTTCAGATCCAGATTTTGATAATTTGACCCAACGCCGCTCTCTGATTTTGCGAGCAGGTTTGAGTGAGGATCAATTGAGTAATACAGTTAATTTTGATCCTAATCAATCAGTCACGGTAGAGGGCACAGAATTCTCTAATCTCGAACAGAATTCATCGGAAGGGAGTATCACTATTGGTAATATCGACACGAGTTCTGATCAGGGTGATGCTGGACCTGTAATCTTATCAGCTCAAGATGACATTATATTCCGTGATAATGATGGTTTGATTGTTACTACGATCAGGACGACAGAAATAGGGGGTAGTAATTCTGGTGATGTAACCTTGGAAACTAGACAGGGAAGTATTCAGGTAAATGGTGAGACTCTTACAATTATTACTGAGGCATCAAACGGTGGAGATTCTGGTAACATAACCTTTAAGGTTCCAGATTCAAACAATGTTAACTTTGAGAATATTGAGATCAACACACAAGCTCAAAGGGGTGGAAATGGTGGTGATGTAATAGTCTTCGCTCCTGATATTACTAGCGAAGCTGATGCAGAACCAATACGAGAACAAATAGCATCTAGCTCACGGTTAGATGCTCTCAGAGGTACACCAGGAGAGATTAGTATTAATCCGGAAAATCTACCGGATGGTGGCACCGATACCGGTACCGGAACCGATGGTGGCAGCGGTACAGGTACAGGAACCGATGGTGGCAGCGGTACAGGTACCGGAACCGATGGTGGCACCGATACCGGTACCGGAACCGATGGTGACACCGATACTGGTACAGGAACCGATGGTGGCACCGATACCGGTACCGGAACCGATGGTGGCACCGATACCGGTACCGGAACCGATGGTGGCAGCGGTACAGGTACCGGAACCGATGGTGGCACCGATACCGGTACCGGAACCGATGGTGGCACTGGTAGCGGTACAGTAACCGATGGTGGCACTGGTAGCGGTACAGTAACCGATGGTGGCACTGGTAGCGGTACAGTAACCGATGGTGGCACTGGTAGCGGTACAGTAACCGATGGTGGCACTGGTAGCGGTACAGTAACCGATGGTGACACTGGTAGCGGTACAGTAACCGATGGTGGCACTGGTAGCGGTACAGTAACCGATGGTGGCACTGGTAGCGGTACAGTAACCGATGGTGGCACTGGTAGCGGTACAGTAACCGATGGTGGCACCGATACTGGTACAGTAACCGATGGTGGCACCGATACTGGTACAGTAACCGATGGTGGCACTGGTAGCGGTACAGTAACCGATGGTGGCACCGATACTGGTACAGTAACCGATGGTGGCACTGGTAGCGGTACAGTAACCGATGGTGGCACTGGTAGCGGTATAGTAACCGATGGTGGCACCGATACTGGTACAGTAACCGATAGTGACACTGGTAGCGGTACAGTAACCGATGGTGACACTGGTAGCGGTATAGTAACCGATGGTGGCACTGGTAGCGGTATAGTAACCGATGGTGACACTACCGGTACAGTAACCGATGGTGACACTACCGGTACAGTAACCGATGGTGACACTGGTAGCGGTACAGTAACCGATGGTGACACTGGTAGCGGTATAGTAACCGATGGTGGCACTGGTAGCGGTATAGTAACCGATGGTGACACCGGTAGCGGTACAGCACTGAATGATTTAACAGTCCTACCAACGGATGATGTCACAGTCCTAGCACCCGATGATGTAACGGTTTTACTACCGGATGATTTAACAGTTTCACAACAGGTAGACTCAACAATCCCCACACCGGATAACTCATCAATCACACCGCCAGAGGTTCCACCATTGGTAGAGCAACCAATCACACTGGAGGCGACTGTTAAAAGTGACCTAGTCTATGGCATAGAACAAGCCTTCACAGAAGAATATCAGGCATACTTTATGCGATCGCTCAAGAGCAAAATTTATAATCAGAATGATGTACGCGATCGCACTCGTGAGCTTGAGCGGGAGACTGGTCTCAAGACTGGGGTTATTTACGTCAGTTTTGTCCAAAACTCCCTGACATTGCCAGGAACGCGATGCCAAACTCCAGCAATCCCAGCAGCCGAAATTGACCGACGATTTGGTTACCGACCCTCTGATCTACCTTCAGAACCCGAAAAATGCTTACAAAAAAGCGATGACCAGCTAGAACTGTTGCTGATCACAGCAGATGGTAATCCAGTTCTGCGGCGAGTCTATAACGCAAATCGTGCTGAAGTCCTAGCTGTGACTAGAACCTTTCATCGAACACTGATCAATCCCCGAAGCAAGGATGATAAGGATCATCTCAAACCAGCTCAGCAACTTTACCAATGGCTGATAGGACCGTTGGAGGCTGAGTTAAAAGCTAATAAGATCGAAAGCCTGATATTTGCCATGGATCAGGGGTTGCGCTCCCTACCCCTGGCTGCTCTGCACGATCAAAAGAACTATCTAATAGAAAATTATAGTGTCAGCCTGGTGCCTAGTCTTAGTTTGACCTATTCTCGGTTTACCAATGTTCAATCCTTGCGACTGCTGGCGATGGGAGCCTCCCAATTTTCTGATAAAGAGGATTTGCCTTGGGTAAAAGTCGAGTTAGAAACAATTATCGACAAAAAACTGTGGAAAGGTGACTATTTTCTAAACGAAAGCTTCACTCTGAAAAATTTAAAGGCTCAACGAAAAAAACGGAAATTTGGGATCATTCACTTAGCTACCCATGCTCAGTTTAATCGAGGAGCTCCTGAAAATTCTTACATTCAAATGTGGGACAGAAAACTGGGGCTCGATGAATTGGAAAATCTATTTTATGAGCCATCGGTAGAGTTGTTAGTACTCAGCGCTTGCCAAACCGCTTTGGGAAATCGGGAAGCAGAGTTAGGTTTTGCTGGATCAGCGTTTCAGGCAGGGGTTGACTCCACTCTAGCAACCCTTTGGTCTGTCAGTGACCAAGGGGCTATGGGGCTGACTACTGAGTTTTACCGTCAGTTGAACAAGACACCGAGTAAAACTGAAGCCTTGCGACAGGCACAGTTGGCCATGATTCGAGGGAATGTCCGGATTGAGAATGATCACTTATTTATCTCTGGCAAGAAAATTGGTTTATCTTCAGAATTGTCAGGATTTGGAAAACAAAACTTTAGCCATCCCTACTTCTGGGCGGCTTTCTTACTAGTTGGTGATCCTTAAACAGGGAGTAGGGAGTAGGGAGTCGGGAGTCGGGAGTCGGGAGTCGGGAATCGGGAGTCGGGAGTCGGGAGTCGGGAGTCGGGAGTCGGGAGGTGTGGGGAGATGGGGAGATGGGGAGATGGGGAGATGGGGAGATCCCAAACTCTTCCCCCTGTTCCCTGTTCCCTGTTCCCTGTTCCCTGCTCCGAAGTCCCTGCTCCCTGCTCCCTTTACTTCCCTTGCTATAACCCAATCGTTTTTAGCATTTCCAAATGCTTTGAAACCGGTACAAGGGTATTGGCAGTAATCATCCCGCTGGCGGCAACTGCTGGTAAACCAATACCGGGAAAGGTTGAGTCTCCACAGCACATTAGTCCAGGTAGGGGTGTGCCAGGACCAGGAAAGATGCCAACTCCTGCTCGAATTGCTGGACCGTAGGAACCTCGGTGGCGGCGCAGAAAGCGTTCGTGGGTGAGCGGTGTACCGACTAGAGTGACTTCACAACGGGAACGAATGTCTGGAATGATCCGCTCCAATCCTTTCCACATGATTTCTGCACGCACCTGCTTTTGTTGTGCATAGGCTTCACTGTTACGACTCATGCCCTGCCAGAGTTCATAGGGTTCGTTACCTGGAGTGTAAACGTGAATCACGTGTTTTCCTGGTGGTGCTAGGGATGGGTCTAGAAGGGATGGAATCGATAGCACTACTATATTCTGGGGAGCGGTAACACCTTTTTCCCAGTCATTAACGACTATGTAGTGGCAGGCTAGGTCTTTTTCTAGTCCTTGTGCGTCAATGCCTAAGTGCAGATGCATGAAGCTGTCACACTCAGGGGTGGCGTTTCTCTTGGCTCGATAGGATTTTGGTATTGCTGAATCTGGCAGTAGTTTGAGGGTATCCCATACTGAGATATTAGACACTACTGCTTTACGGGCTCGGATTTCTTTGCTGCCCCGCAGACGCACACCTACGGCACGGTTGTGCTCGACTATCACTTCCTCAACATGAGCATTAACTATCAACTGACCGCCATGTTTTTCTAATCCCCGCACTAGGGCATCAACCAGGGCACCACTACCACCAATGGGATAGTCTAGCACTACCCCTGGTCGATACCATTCCGCAAACATAAAGGCCATCTCTGCCGCAATGGTTCCATCCGCTGGTAGTCCGGATAATAGAAAACAAAGCAAATCGAGCCAATTACGGCTAAAGTTGTCTTTGAGAACACCGTCCATAATCTGGCTAAAGGGTCCTCTGAGCTTGATAGAATCCCCAGCATATCGTAGGAAAGAGGGGGCAAATCGGCTGAGGGTGACTACTGCGCCGAGATCAAAACGGATGGCAGTGAGGGGAATTGCGATCGCAGCCTTAGCTAGGGGTTCCATCACCCGCTGGAGCTCACGCCATTCGGTGACAGCATCATTACCACGAAGCCTGGCTAGAACCTCACAAAACTGATCCGCACCAACGGAGGTGTCAAAGTCCCCTTCAGGCAAACGGCAACCCCATGTATTGTAGGTTTCCCATGATAAATCCTCACCAATGGCATCTAGCAGTTGTCGCAGAGGATTGGAAGAAGGGCTGTAAGACAAACCTGAGTAAAGAGAGGGACCGGAGTCAAACTTGAATCCATTGCGCTCAAAAGCGTGAGCAGCACCACCAGGGATTGAGTGGCTCTCGCAGACTGTAACGTTAAAACCGTAGCGAGCTAGAAGAGAGGCGCAGCATAAACCACCAATCCCACTGCCAATTACAACTATATCTGTTTCTTTACTCATCCTTGGGCTCGATAGTTTGGTTTATTCTATTGATAATTACGACAAAAATACTATATTACCAATTTTTCTCGTATCGTTTCTTCATTTGCTCTAAACCCTACCAATACCGCTGTGCCATCCTTCACAAATAGGGGTCGTTTCAGGAGCATCGCATCTTTTGCAAATGCTTCAACCCACTGTTCATCGGTCCAAGTCTTTTTTTCTTCACCTATTTCACGATAGGATTTACCAGAGGTATTACGCATGGGTTTAGAGCCTAATTCTTTCACCCAGCTGCTAATCATTTCGGCAGTTGGCGCATGCTCTTTTGTGTTGATAAAATCATACTCAACACTGTTATCTTGGAGCCATTTAAATGCTTTTTTACAAGTTCCGCAATTGGGGATACCGTAGACTTTAATTGACATGATTTTTATCCTTATTTTTAAAAAATGGAATCGGGAATCGGGAATCGGGAATCGGGAATCGGGAATTTAAATTTACCGACAACTGGGGCGAATTATAATTTAAAATAGGGTGTAGAGCGTAGGATATAGCAGATAAAATTTATTGAATTTATTACTAAATAATACACCTGGTAACCCTACACCCTACCCTAAAACTAAACTTTGAATTTCTCGGTAATCCGCTGCATCGCTTCGTCTACATTTTCCCGACTATTAAATGCGGAAATGCGGAAATAGCCTTCCCCGGCAGCACCAAATCCAGAACCAGGGGTTCCGACTACATTGGCAGTGTTGAGTAATTTATCAAAGAAATCCCAACTGGATAGACCATTAGGTGTTTTGACCCAAACGTAAGGGGCATTTACGCCACCATATACGGTTAATCCAGCCGCTGTTAGTTGATCGCAAATGATTTTGGCATTTTCCAGATAGAAGTTAACTAGTGCTTTAACTTGCTCTTGGCCTTCTTCAGAATAAACGGCTTCAGCGCCTCGTTGTACAATATAGGAAACCCCATTAAACTTAGTACAATGGCGGCGGTTCCAAAGTTTCCACAGTTCCACATCTGAACCATCGGATGCTTTGGCTGTTAGGGTCTTAGGTACTACTGTTAATGCACAGCGGGTGCCGGTAAAGCCTGCATTTTTGGAAAAAGAGCGGAATTCAATGGCACAATCCCTTGCTCCGTCAATTTCGTAGATGGAGTGGGGTAGGTCTGGGTCAGTGATAAAGGCTTCGTAGGCTGCATCAAAGAAAATGACCGAGCCATTAGCTTTGGCATAGTCTACCCAGGTTTTGAGGTAGTCTTTGCTAGCGGTTGCTCCGGTAGGGTTATTGGGGAAGCACAGGTAAATTAAATCAACCTTCTCGGAGGGAATCTCAGCGGTGAAGTTATTCTCGGCGGTAATCGGTAGATAAACCAAACCCTCATACTTACCAGCATCATTAGCATCCCCGGTATGACCAGCCATGACGTTGGTGTCTACATACACGGGATAAACTGGGTCAGTAACGGCAATTTTGTTATCTTTTCCAAAGATGTCGAGAATGTTACCGCTGTCGCACTTGGAGCCATCGGAGATGAAAATTTCCCCAGCTTCAATGTCACACCCCCGGCTTTGGAAATCGTGGGTAGCAATTTTTTCCCTTAACCAAGGGTAGCCTTGCTCTGGACCATAACCTTTGAAGGTGGCGCGATCGCCCATTTCTTCAACGGCTTTGATTATAGCGGTGCGGCAGGCGGCTGGTAGTGGTTCAGTAACATCACCAATCCCCAGCTTGATTAGCTTAGCATCGGGATTGGCTTCTGCGAAAGTATTGACCCGTCGCGCAATTTCGGGAAATAGGTAGCCAGCTTTGAGTTTGAGGTAGTTATCGTTAATGCTTGCCATAGTAGATTGGTATATACGCCTTCAAAACAGCTTATATCAAGTCTGGTTATAATTAAGAGGAGGGTGGGCAGGATGGGAAGTGTGGGCAGGGTAGGGATATGGGGAGATGGGGAGATGGGGAGATTTTTATTAGGGTAAATCTGCTGCGCGTGCAAGTGTTGCATAGGGTGCGTCCGATTGTGGCGTTGCTTCAGTCAAGTAATGAATCGGAGTAGAGTGGGAATCTTGCCCGCTCGGGAATAAGCATGAAACTGGCAAGATGCCAGTTCCACAGCAAGATGCCCATTCTACAGGTGCGACCGGTGGCGAATTTAATTATTAATAGGTGAAGCGCACCTAAAAACTTTTCCAATC
Source organism: Moorena sp. SIO3E8 (assembly GCF_010692445.1). Lineage (NCBI taxonomy): Bacteria > Bacillati > Cyanobacteriota > Cyanophyceae > Coleofasciculales > Coleofasciculaceae > Moorena > Moorena sp. SIO3E8. The sequence continues at coordinate 48,787 of NZ_JAAHHM010000030.1, forward strand.
ATTCCATGATTCAGCAACATATATTGAAACTGGCAAGATGCCAGTTCCACGCAAGATGCTCGTTACACCCACCGGATCAATCCGAAGCTTGCAGTCTTATAATCACTGCTGGTTGTTAAAAATTAAAATTAGCTGATAACTTATATGGAAATTCCTAAATTACTCAACACTGAAATCAGTGATGTAGCAGCAACATCCCTAATTACGTTGTATTGCCATGCCCTAGAGAGCAAGTCAAAATATCCAATTTTAGATGATCCATTAGCTGTTGAAATTACTAATAAATTAAATCCTGAATTATCCCAGTCAGATAACAAGCTTTATCAAAGCTTAGCTAAGGGCAAGGTAGAGAAAAATTTGGTGGTTCATATTGCTATGCGCGCCAAACGCTATGATGATTATGCCAGAAATTTCCTGGAGCGATCGCATGACGGAATTGTGGTTAATATTGCTTGTGGCTTAGATACTCGTTTCCACCGGATCGATAACGGAAAAGTTATCTTCTATGACCTAGATTTACCAGAGGTGATAGCGGTTAAAAAGAAATTGTTGCCAGAAACTGAACGCTATCGGTTTATTCCGTCTTCGGTATTGAATTATGAATGGATGGAAGCAATTAAAGAGTTGAAGGCTGATTCAGTTTTATTTATGGCAGAAGGGCTGTTTATGTACCTTCAAGAAGAGGAGGTAAAATCATTAGTATTGAAACTGCAATCAACCTTTCCAGGTTGTGAAATTATTGCTGAATTTGTCAATGCGGCTTGGTTAAAGCCCCCTCTGCAAGGAATAATGAACAGAAAATTACAACGGGATTTGCAGTTTGGAAAAGATGCTACGTTCAAGTTTGGGATTCGAGACAGTAAAGACTTGGAGAGTTGGAATCCCGGTATTGAATTCCTTGATGATTGGTTTTATCTTGATGAACCAGAAAAGAAACTTGGTTTGTTGAAAATTTTCAGAGATATTCCATTTTTCAGGAAAATAGTGTGGACTGCTCGGTATAAATTAAATTGAAAGGGAGTAGGGAATCGGGAATCGGGAGTAGGGAATCGGGAATCGGGAATCGGGATATCCGAGAAAAAAATGTTAATCCGTAACTACCAAGTATCAGATGCCAAAGCTGTTTTCGATGTCTACAAAAATGCTATCATGGGGATAGCTTCACAAGCGTATGATCGTAAACAAGTAGAGATTTGGTCATCCTATCCTAAGGATAACGACCAGTTTACCAAACGGCTGAGTATGGGAATAACACTTGTTGCGGTTGATGGCAATAAGGTGGGGGCTTTTGGTCAATTACATCCCGCTAATCACATTGATTTACTGTTTACGGCAAAAGACTACTCTCGGCAGGGTTATGCTACAGCGATTTACCAACAATTAGAAGATGAAGCGTTAAGGCAAGGGGTTAATTGTATCTATACTGAAGCTAGCAGAATTTCTAAGTATTTCTTTCTCAAACAGGGATTTACTATTATTGAACCGGAGACTGTATTCCTCAATGGGGTAGGGTTTGAACGGTTTAGGATGCAAAAGGTCATGTAAGCGGTCAGCGGTCAGCGGTCAGCGGTCAGCGGTCAGTGGTCAGTGGTCAGTGGTCAGTGGTCAGCTTATTTTATTCAAAAGCTGTTCGGTGTAGCTTGGCCTACAGCCAATGGCTGTTCGCGTAGCGTGCGCGTAGCGCATAAGCTGATAGCTTATAACTGATAACTGATAGCTGACGGCTGATAGCTGACGGCTGATAGCTAATAACTGATAGCTGATAGCTGATAGCTGATAGCTGATAGCTTACCCATTGATTACCTGTAAAGCGGTCAAGTTCAAATCACCGAAAGTCTGAGAAACAATCTGCTGATTCCCACTAAATTCTTGTTTTTGATAACTACCGTCTTTCAAGACTAGGACAGTTACTAATTGGTCTTGGGAGTCAATAATCCAATATTCAGGAATAGCCCTTTGTTGGTATTGTTTTACTTTATCACTGTAATCACGTTGGTAGTTTTCATCATTTTGGTTTCTGTAGGGGCTAACTACCTCCGCAACAAACTGTGGGGGCTCCATATCAAGGGTGATAGTTAGGCGTTTTTCCGTTTGGATCAGATGTGCTTCCGTAAGCACTACCAAATCAGGATAGCGGTTTTGAGGATTTCCTGGAACTTGCAATTCACAATCGTGTATCCTGATTAAACGAGGGTTAATGTGTTGGGCTAATTGATACATTAGCCACATCGCCCTCCAACTATTTGATTCACTCTCCGGTGGCAATTGTACTAACTCCCCATCAACCAGCTCATAACGGTTATCTGTGCCGTCATCATATTCCAGGTATTGGTCAAACGTGAGTTTGGAGGTGGTTTTAACCATCGTGCCATTCGCAGTTACTGACTTTAATCCTACAGTTTCTAGCGTGAACTACCCCGACTTACTTCTTTGAAGTCGGGGCTTCCAGCTTCACGGAAGAATGCCTTAACTTGGACGGGCGTCCACGTCTTGGTCTTACTTCTTCTCCACTGGCGTTGACCTCCCCCGTCCCAGAGGAGGATAGCATTCTGATCCCTTCTGCTCTAATATTCTTTGCCGCATTACCATCTCTGTCGTGGTGAGTTCCACAACTTGGACAAGTCCAAGCCCTGACATCCAGTGGCAACTCCTTGATTCGGTAATGACAATTAGAGCAGGTTTTGGAACTAGGAAACCATCGGTTTATTTCAACTAATACCTTTCCTTCTTTTTCGCACTTATAAGACAGGAAGTTTACAAAGGTTCCCCAACCCATATCAGAAATTGCTTTAGCTAATTTATGGTTACGTTCGCGAAGCGTGCGCGTAGCGCACAGCATGCCCTTGACATTTAGGTTCTCGACTACCACCACTTGGTTGTTGTCAACTATCTTTCTAGATAGTTTATGCAGATAGTCTTGGCGGACATTTCTAATCCGTTCGTATACCTTGGCTACAATCTTTATGGCCTTTTTGCGTCCATTGCTGCCTTTTTTCTTTCGGGCAGCGATACGCTGTTTTTTAGTCAGTTTCTTTTCGGACTTGGCTAAGTGCTTTGGATTCCCAAACTTGGAAGTCTTTTCGCCATCGTAGGTAATAGCAAAATCCTTAATACCCAAATCAATTCCGATAACATTTCCTTTTTTGGAAGGCTGCAAATCATCCGGCTCATATTCCATTAACACCGAAGCATAATATTTTCCAGATGGAGTCTTGCTAACGGTTACAGTTTTAATTTCTCCATCTAGTGGTCGATGGATTATTGCTTTGATAATGCCTAATCTTCCAGGGAACTTCAAGTAGTTGCCAACTTGTTTTACGTTCTGGGGATACTGAATTGATTGACGATGATGATATGATTTGAACCTAGGATATTCAGCCCTACCCTGGCCGTAGGCCACGCTGACGCGAACAAAGAAATTTTGATATGCACGACTAAGATTGAGACTCACGGATTGCAAAACCTGAGAGTAACAATCTTTTAGCCATTCAGTCTCTTTTTGTTTTTTGAGCTTTGGCAACATAGAGTTGAGTGCAGATTGTTTTAGCCCCTTGCCAGTTTCTTTGTAGGTTTCTATGCACTGATTCAAAGCATAGTTCCACCACCAACGAGCGCATCCAAAATGCTGAGCTAACACTTGAATTTGCTCTTGTGTGGGATAAATTCTAACTTTGACGGCTTTATGTTTCATTGCACTCAAACTTGTTATCGACCATGCTTACTATTATATGTATTTCACAGTAATGTGTCAAGGGATAAAAGAAATTTTCTGTCTCGCTATCCATCCTAGAGACGCGCACCTTAGTAGAGTGGAGCCTTAATCAAACAGTTTTAACCCTTTTTCCCATAGCCGACCAACCTTAAAGGCGACCCTCTACTTACGGTAACTTCAACACCCTGGAAGAGGGTGGGGAATTTCGCGAGTTTTGTTAAAGTTTTTTAGGGCGTTCCAGTACCGGCTCTTCAATAGCATCCCGTAGCCTGTCCAGGTTTCGGGTAAGCATTCAGGCGTGCGCTTAGTGCATTAGCTGATAGCTAATAGTGGATAGCTTAAGCTTTCGGAGTGGTAAAATACTGGACAGATTGCTTGTTTTGGATGTAGCGATCGCTTAGTTTATAATTCTGTGATCGCTCATTTTTTTTTCTCTACCTACCCACCCTTACCACCCTTACCATCCTTACCATATTTACCACGCTTAAGGGAAGCCTATTGCTGGAACGCGCATCTTCCCTGTTCCCTGTTCCCTGTTCCCTGTTCCCTACTGATAGCTGTTCGCGTAGCTTGCGCGTAGCCCATAAGCTTCAAATTCCTCCAACAAAACATCTGGCAAACTACCAAGCATTTCATCCCAGGTACTGCCAGCCTGTAATGCTTCGATAACTATAGGAAGTGGTTCAGAAAAAATGTTAGGAAAGTCAGCTTCTCCAGGAAATCGAATGGTGAAAGCTAATTGCTCCTTTGGGGGATTAAATTGAGCATCAATTCCCTCACGGTTTCCTCTGGGATCAATTCGATACCAACCGAATTCAGGTAAGTAAACCGCATTCAAACCATGCAAACTGTAAGGCTCACCATCGTCATTAATACTTAAGCGCTGATAACAAAAGCCTGCTGGAATTCCATTGGCTCGTAATAGGGCAGCTAGCAAATGGCTTTTTGCGTAACAATAACCGGTTTGATACTTAAGTACATCCGAGGCACGACAAGTGACAGGATTCATTTGATAGTCAACGCTATGGCGAATGTGGTCTCGAACCCATTCAAAACAGGCTTTTGCGTAAGCATTCGATGTTTGATGCTCTAGGGCTATTGTCTTCGCCAGTTCCAGAATTGTAGGATGTTGCCAATCGATGATTGGACTGGTTTGTAGATAGTCTTGTGTATTCTCCATGTTAAAAAGGGTGTATGCTACACAACTACTCGCCTATAGTCATTGCCAGATCCCATAGGAGCTTCCCCAAAATTCACCTATGCCAGTTGAAAAAGTGTAAAGTGGGTTTACTTCCTCCTCAGGGTAGAGTTTTACTCTAAAAACAACAATAATAATCGCAAAGACTTTACCTATAGTTGATTACTTATGAATATGTCTTATGGGGTAAAGCTTGCCTTTTATTGACAAAACCCTTTGGCTATAAAGGAAAGATGCGATCATGACTCAGACTATCTATGCGCTGCTAGTTGGCATTGATAACTACCGTTATCCGCTCTCCCCGCTTAAAGGTTGTGTAAATGACATTACAGCCATATCAGAATATCTACAAGAGGGAGTAACAGAAGAAGGGTATCGACTCCATACTCAGATACTTAAAGATCAGCAAGCCACTCGTCAAGCAATTATCAATGGCTTCCAAGAGTTCCTATCTCAGGCTGGTAGCAAAGATGTTGCGCTATTCTACTACAGTGGTCATGGCTCCCAAGAAGAGTCACCCCCGGAATTTTGGCACCTGGAACCGGACCATCTCAACGAAACCCTAGTTTGCTGGGATAGTCGCACTGAGGGTGGTTGGGATTTAGCAGATAAGGAACTAGCGAAATTGATTGCCCTAGTGGCAAAGAAAAATCCACATATTGTAGTGATCTTGGACTGTTGCCACTCTGGTGCAGGAACCCGCAAAAATCTGCTCAATACAACCGTGCGTCGGGTTCCCACTGACAGACGCCAGCGCCCTTTCGAAAGTTTCATTTTTTCTGTAGAGGAAATCAACCATCTCTCTCGTTTCTATAACCATAACCAGAACCAGTCAAATTGGTTTGTCCTTCCCCAGGGAGAGCACATACTGCTTGCTGCTTGCCGAGAAAACGAAGATGCGAAGGAATGCTATGGCAACAATCGACACCAAGGGGTATTCTCCTACTTTTTGATTGACACACTGCGACGAGCCAATGGCAATCTGACCTATCGTGACCTGTTTAAACGAACCAATGCTCTAGTGCGCAGTAGAGTTACCGCTCAGTCGCCCCAACTTGAAGCCACAAATTCCATAAACCTAGACCAACCTTTCCTAGGGGGTGCCATTGCTGAACGCCAACCTTACTTGACAGTAATTTATAACGAAACTCATGGTTGGGTAATTGATGGTGGGGCTGTTCATGGCATTCCACCTGTATCTGGCGAGGAAACCACCAGAGTGGCCATCTTTCCTTTCAATAGTGCCTTGGAACAGCTCCGCCAAGTTTCGCAAGCTCTAGGGTTAGCCGAAGTTACTGAAGTATTGCCACAACTGAGCAAAATTAAGATATCCCAGGATAGCGAGAAATTAGACCCAGAGCTGACCTACAAAGCAGTTGTGATTAGTTTGCCCCTACCACCTCTGGGTGTTTACCTTCAGGGAGACGAAAAAGGGGTCACTCTAGCACGCCAAGCTATTCAGGAAGCCAGTTTTGGAGAGCAAGCGTCTCTTTATATCAGGGAAGTGGTAGATTCGGAAGATGCAGAGTTTTGCCTGATAGCTCGTGATCGTCAGTACCTAATTACCCGCCCTGTTGATGACCGTCCACTGATTGCTCCAATTCTCGGTTACACAGCCCTAAGCGCTTCACGGGCAATCCAACGCCTGGAACATATTGCCCGCTGGACAAACATCGTTACCCTCTCTAACACTGCCAGAAGTCAGATTCGCTCAGATTCCGTGACCATACAAGTTTACCAGGGTGACTCCGAGATTACAGAGCCCCAGATTCGCTTGCAGTACCAGTATGAAAACGGTGAATGGAAAAAGCCAGCCTTTCGGGTAAAGCTGACCAATTCTAGTAACGAGTCACTCTATATTGCTCTGCTTTACCTCACAGACCGCTATGCTGTTAGTGCTAGGTTGTTTCCTGCAGGTGGAGTGTGGCTAGAGCCAGGACAGGAGGCTTGGGCATTCGATGGTAAGCCTATATATGCCAATGTGCCCACAACACTATGGAAACAGGGGATTACAGAGTATAAGGATATCCTGAAGCTGATCGTCAGCACAACTGAATTTGACGCAACTTTGTTAGAGCAGGATAAGCTAGAATTGGCTGTTACTCGTTCAACGAGGGATACCAACAGCACAACAGGTTATCAAGTTAGAGGCACCCTCAACCGCTTGATGAACCGGATTCAAATCCGTGATTTTAGCGATCGCCCCGAAGAAGAAGAGCTCTCGGATGATTGGAACACCAACCAGCTTGTAATTACTACAGTTCGACCCCTACCTAAGATCCGAGTCCCCAATATAGGAAGAGAAGGCGTTTCTCTAGGAAGTGGGGTTGAACTTCAATCACATCCTTGTCTACGGGCTAATGTTCGCCTCACTACGGTGACTCAGTCGAGTCAGGATCTAGGAAATCTAATTCTGCCAGCGCTCTTACGGGATAATCCTGAAGTCACACAACCCTTTCAATTCACTGCCAGCAGAGGTACCGATCCAGGTTTGAGTGTTCTGGAACTAAGCAGTATAGATGCGCACAGCATAGCAGGAGTAACCCCTGAAGCACCGCTGACGTTACTAGTTGATACAGCTTTGGCAGAGGGAGAATATATTCTACCTATCGGCTATGACGGTGAATTCTTCTTGCCCTTGGGTTTGGGGAAAACCAAACCCAAGGGCAAGACTGAAATCAGCATTGAGGGATTGACAGATCCAATTAGCGAAGGAAAGCGCTCTGTTCATGGTTCGATTCGTATCTTCTTTCAAAAAGTAGTGAGCCCGAAACTGGGTTTGAAATTTCCCTACCCAATCCTGGCAGCAGCTGAGGTGGCAGAAGACGGAAGCGTCAGCTATGAAGCAGATGTGGAGAAAGTTAAAGCTAAGGTTGCCCAAGCCAAGCGGATTGTTCTTTACATTCACGGCATCATGGGTGATACTCACTCTTTAGTTCCTAGCATTCACAAAGCAACAGTGGAGGTAGATGGGCAACCGTACTCTTTGAGTGAATATTATGACTTGGTTCTTACCTTCGACTACGAGAACATCAATACTACTATTGAAAAAAATGCTCAACTGCTGAAGCAGCGACTGGAAGTAGTTGGTTTGAAACCGAGTCATGGTAAAGTCCTGCACATCATTGCCCACTCTATGGGGGGGTTAGTTTCCCGTTGGTTTATTGAACGGGAGAAAGGTAATCAAATCGTTCAACATCTGGTTATGCTGGGCACACCCAATGGTGGCTCACCCTGGTCTTCAGTACATGCTTGGGTCACTACAACTCTGGCTATTGGTTTGAACGGTTTTTCAACAGTTGCTTGGCCTACAGCGGTGCTAGGCAGCTTGCTTGCGACAACGGAAATCATTGACGTCAGTTTAGACCAGATGCAACCAGGTTCTAAATTCCTGAAATCCCTGGCAGCAAGCCCTGATCCTGGTGTTCCCTACACAATCATTGCTGGTAATACATCTATTATTCCAGCTGCTGTAGTCTCTGGTCAGCTAGAGCGACTGATGCAGAAGTTACGTAAAGTGGTAGAACTGCCGTTTTTTGGTCAACCCAACGATATTGCTGTTACAGTACAAAGCATTAAGAGTGTCAGTGGTGGACGCTTACCCCAACCCCAAACTCATGAAGTTGCCTGCGACCATCTCACCTACTTTAGCGATCAAGCCGGGCTAAGTGCCTTAGGAGTTGCTCTGACTCAGGCTCTAGAAAGCACAAGCCCATCTATTTCAGATCCGATTGTTAAAGACCCTCACAAAGAGGGCGATAATCCCATCAGTTTTTCATCGAAGCCAGGTGTTTTGATGGGTGTGGTTATTGGGCTGTTGTCTGTAGCAGTAATTATTATTTTTGGCTTAATGCTGGCAAAGCGATCGCCACAAAAGGAACCACCGAAGGAGGAGATTAGTAGATTGTTACCGGGGAAATTTGAGAGTTTCAGTTTTTCTAAATGAATTGTGAACAAGGACTAGAGTTGTTTTGATTCCCAAAAATTTCTATATCCTTGATTAACTCTTGCCTCTTGTCTTTTGCCTCTTGCCTTTCCCTAAGGGATTCTGTTCACAACTCAAATGAAAATGCTATAGGGGCATCTCTAGAGTTTCCCTAAGTTTTGTGGCGTTGCTTAATAATGGAATGATTTTAAGAGTGAGGTGGAATGGGAATCTTGCCTGTTCCTGACGGTGCGACTTGGAGTGGAGCCGACAAATTTCATAAGTATTTTTACTTAGCAATCAAAAATTTGTTCCCTTCTGCAAAAAATTCCGTCTTAGGACAGATAAGTAAATAGATACGAACAGTAAATTCCTTTAGAGGAAGTTGCTGAATAGTTTTAATAGGATGGGTATACCACCCTGTTCATTCCTTAATTCAGCAATGCCAGTTTTGTAAAGAATTTGGGAGATAATCTGGAATGTTCAAGCTTCAATCGGTAGATCAATCCGTAGATCAGTTTATTTGTAAAAAAAACCGCCAAAGCATCCTATTGAGGTTGCTGCTGAAAGCTGATAGCCAAGCGGTGAGAGACCCGGTGGTGCGTTACGGGCAGCAACCTAACAAGGCGCGAAGAGGCGGAAAATGAGGGCGAGCCCGTCCCTAACGTACCCTACGCAGCTGCGGCTATAGGGGTAGGGCTGAATGCCTTCTTTGATATTGGTGAGCGGTGGACACGGAAAAAAGTGACACATTTACTTTGGATCGATAACCCAGATGTTAAAAACTTATAGTATAAAGTTAATCGAATTGTTCACAATTAAAACTTCAGAATTTCAAATATTTTAGAGGTATTTGAGTATTGGTTTTGATTTAATTTTAACGTTTAATGAAGTAGTCTTGAAATAATTATTGGCATATCCAATACTATCAAGATTAAGCCATTATTAATCCTCTAAATCAGATGGTCAACATGTAGATGATTGCTTACCTCGTATTCGGGTTAGAAATGTATGATTGCACATCGTCAAGGTAATCCCTCACAACGAGTCTTTCCCCAGATTAGGCCAGATATATATACTAATGATGATAACTTGACTGGGTTAACACCTGACCAGCGGGTTGCCCGGAATCTCTTGGCTCTTGCCAACAAGGAATTTACCAGGTGGGAACGTTTAGTGGGATGCAAACTAGATGGTCTTGGTCAAATTGGTCGCCTATTGCTTCAGCACCGACTGGCTATGGAGGCAGAACTGGCAGCAAAATGGCAGCAGGCTGATTTTTTCTGGAATCAAGTTCAGATAGAGATAAAAGCTCTATCAACAAAAGACGATGTGTGGCAGTTCTTAGTTTCAGCTATTGCTGATCAACCAGGGGTAGAGGTTATGAATCACCCTATAAAACTTCGCCAGCGTTTGGTGGATGAACTATTGATTGATACCCATTCTGCTTTTTATAACGGACTAACAAAACAGTCAGAAAATCCATCGCTAAAAGACCGTGCATTTGTTCATATTGACTATATTCAGGAACTGCTTGAGCTGTCGGCATTTTCCGGAGATGACTTGCTGAAATTGCTTGCACTGCCTTGGAAAAAACGAATATCCCTCTATATAGAAGCACAAAAATGGCAACAAGCTATTGACCTTTGTAGCAATAGGCTCAAGTACTTTTCCGATTCCATCGACTACCAGAATGAATTAGCAGAAGTACATTTTTCAGCTACCTTGGTCAAATTAGGCAAAGGCAAATCAGAAGCTCAGCAACTCAAAGATGCGACAAGATTGCAAGATGGGATTAACCATTTAGAAAAGCTATCCAATGACTATCCATACAATCTCAGAATCTTTGAATTACTAGGTCATCTGCATCACCTGCGTGCAATCAGCCTGGGTAATGGGGGTCATATTGCCGAGGCGCTTACCGCTGTACAGAAGGCGTTGGTATACAATCCGTACCTTGAAAAAGCCTATGAGACCCGCAATCAATTGATTGAAACAATGCAGCAATTACAAGCCCAGATGAAGGAGGTCGAAGCAAAACTAGCTACACAGTTCAATGCAAGCCTGAATGAGAAAGGACAACGCCTACGAGCGGAGGCTTCCAAGGGGTTTGCACCAATGAATGCCTACATGAAGTCGGCCAAAGCAAAAGAGACAATGTATGGACTCAAAATTGCTCAGGCCATGAGTCTCTGGCAAAGGATTGGTCTACCAGAACCGCAGGAAAGTTTCAACAACAGTTCCCCTGCGGTGATGCATACCCAGAGCGGGGAAGAATTGCCCACAGAATCAACCACTCATTGGGGCAGGCAGGCTTTAGTGTTATTGGATGGATTAAATCTTATATTTAACAATCCTCCCCAGAATCAATGGGATTTAGCAGCCGCATGGGAAGCCGTTGTTGCTAAGAAGCCAGAATTAGCAGAACTCGATAGCGGGTTGATTTATACCTTTCTTGATCGCAAGCTCTTTAGAAGCACAGAGGATCCTGTAACTTCAGAGACCTCAATTCCACTGTCAGAACTACCCCAACTCACTCCTGTTTCTGTTCAGCCCAAGCAAAGTACAGAACCTTTTCTACCTTGGTTGTTCAGTCATCAAGATATTCGGATTAAGGTTCAGGCCGCTGTTGCTAGTGTGTTGGTATTGACAGGCGGGGGACTAACCATTCAAGACCAGTTAATCCGTTCAACGCGAGATACTGCCTATCAGCAAATTCTAGAAGCTGAGCAACAACAAGATCACCTGAGTGTGATTAAAGGAGCAGAGAAATTCTTTGCGAATTCTCCCATAAGTGGAAAAGATCAACGCGATCGCCAAGTCATGCAGCTTTACAGTGAGGCACTGGTACGCTGGTTTGTTCAACAAGAAGACCCACTCGATCACAAAGCTCAAAAACATCTTGATCGCTACCGTGCCGAAATCAGCAAATCAACGCCAAAAGGTAACTAGGATGAAAAACATTATTAATCTACTGAGTATTTTAGGGATTGTTGCGGCTCCCTGCACAGTTGCCCATCTTTATTTCCAGGAAACTCCTGCTTCTCAGGTAACCGAAGCCTTTCCCTTAAACCAAACTCGTTTTGTTGACTTTAGAGTTGACGAAGACAGCCTCGAACGGCTAACGGAACGAGAGCAGATGGATCAACTGCGAGACTGGCTCCTGTTTACTGTTGCTTCCAATCAGGGTCTTTCTACCAGCGAACTTAACCAAAGTTTGTACGACCTTCCTAGCGTTCGTTACGGCTACATGAAGCCCGTATCTAACTTCGAGTATGGACAAACCCGCTCCCTATACATCGGCAACGGACAAGTGATTGCCCTTTTACCAAAGGATCGTTCCCAACAAGAACGCATGGACGACCTTGCCCATATTATGGATAAACACCGCAAGAATACTGGTAAAATCCCTACTACGGTCAAGGTCTTTGACTACGAAATCAATCGAGAGAAACAGTTGGGTATCCTGAGTAAGCGAGAGGTAATGGAAGCCCAAACCCTCTTTACCGAAGAACATGGTTACTATGAAGCTAAAATCAAGAGCCTCGATGACCTAAAGCAGTTTATGAGCCAGGTGAATGATGTAACATTTGCTCAGGTCAAAGGTTCGGTGTTAATTCTAGGTGGACGCAAGATTCTCAGTCGTAAGTATCAAGGGATTCGTATAGAAGATGTCGCTGCCATTTGGCAATCCGAGAAGAAAATACAAACTCAACTCTCTAAATTTGAAGCTCGTTGGCGGGAAAAATCAAGAAGTATCCTTCTCTCCGAATACGAAAAAGCTAAGCAGGAGGCGGCTGCAGAGTGGAAGAAATTAAAGTTAGTCAATGCTAGCGGTTTTTCGCTAGATCCGGGTTACGACTATCGCAGTCTGGAAAATTTCCTGAGTCGGATTGAACCTGTCTTGCAAACACTGATCCTGAAAGATGCATCAGCAATTACCAAACAAGATATTGAAAAAGCAAAGCTTGGCTTGGCTAAAGATGATGTAGTTCCCTATCTTGTCTTGGCAGACAAACTAACTAAGAGCGATAACCCCAGAATATTAGTAATTGGTGAATTGGCTTCTGTAGCAGAGACAAAATATCGCTACCAAGCTGCACGTTACGACGGGGAACTCCAGGGGACAGAAGTGGGTATGGTTCTGTTTTACACAGACCTGCTGGCAAAACTTTGGGCACTTGACTACCTGAGTACTACTCCAGAAGACAAAATCCTGGATTTTAAAGCACTGACGAAAGTCAAGATTTCATCAATTTACCAACAGGAGGAAAGAAAACTGCCCAGCACCCGGCTATGGTTCGGGATTCAAGATAAAGGATTTCAGGTAGCTGATCAGGGTAAGAGCATGCTCTTTGCCCGTAATGCAACCCGAATTTATGCTGCCTCTTCTAATCCCCTACAGCCAGGTGTGGAAACCTCTCCTTCAGCAAGCTCAGAGGCTTTTTTGGGTTGGTGGAATGACCACTATGAAGAAGTAGCTCGCTATGAGCCAGAGTACGAGCGGCTCAATGAGATTATGAAGTGGAGCCTGTTGATTGGCTGGCTCAACGAATCTGATCACGGAGACCTTTTGGACTTTCTGCAAGGAGTTCAGGTCAAGCGAGACAACTGGTTTCCCAACTGGGTGCGAGAAAATAGCGATCGCCTGAAATTTCAAAATTGGTCACAGGTTGGTTTTTACGAGCGTGGTTACAAAGGCTCGAAAACAGAAGCAATGCCTGTGCTCATCTCAGAAGCATTCCAAAAGTTTGGAGAGATACGCTACTTATCTGGGGGAGTTTCCCTAGCAGGTAAGGATATATTTAAAGGGCGTGCTATCCTACCCAAGACCAGTAAAGCCAAGCAATTAGCTCTCCGCTCTGATGTAGATTACAGTACTTTTAACCTAATTGATGATAGTCTAAACTTCAAAACTCTAAACGGAACAAACTATCAACTTAAAACCTCCAAGCAAAATTTGAGTTTGGTTACAGCTAAGGCAAAACAGGGAACCAAGTTTCGTAGTCCAGATGCCAAATTGAAAAACCAAGCATTTAGCCGGACAGTATCTCAGTATTCCAGCAGAATTGAGATTGACACTTCTGTTGGTAAGACAGAACTTGGCAGTTTTAGCGTCAACAAGACCCAAAATAGCTTTACAGTTGGCTTCAAGGGTCGAGATATTGATGCTGGACATTCCTTGGGATTGCGTTTAAGTCGCTCCAAAGGATCGTGGGAACAAGCACTCAAAGAAATGCCAGATGTTCAGGTTGCATTCAAATCCCGCAGGCAGCCACCTCATTACATCGTCCAAATGTCTGACTCCAAGAAGTGGCTAAAAATTACCCCAGAACCACGGGCTGCCACAGGAGGAGGAGGGTCAAAACCTCCTAAGCCTCCAAAAGATTGGGACATCTTTGTTGGTGATTTGGGAGATGACTCTCGCCACTTAGGTATGTCTTGGCTCGATGATCAACAGATTAAACAACAACAAGCTGCTGGAAATTTGGAGAAAATTAAGCAATTTGTTGATGATGATTTCCCTAAAGATCCAAAAGTTGAAGAATTCGGAAAAAAACTGCAAAATGGCAGGTATCCTCAAGTCGCTGTAGAGATTGCTGACGACCCAGTCCAGTTTCTTCTGCTTAAGAAAAAACACTCACAAGTTAAACTAAATAAAATCGATCGCTTGCTCATGCAAGGAAAAAATGCCAAAGCTGCTCAGTTGATCGACGAATTAATCCAAGTTTACGGTCCAGAACCAGACCTGATCATGCGTAAAGCGTTGATCAAGTTACGTCAAGTGAACCTGAATGTCAAACAGATTTTCCCGGATGCTTCAGCCAAACCCACAAATTTCTTCGACGAAATCAATAGAATCTTGGAACGTGATCACGGTAAATTTTCCAGAGTTGAAACAGATACAGCTTTCTATTATGTCCAAGACGATCCAGGATTAAACAATCTGAATTGGAACGCTCCCTTGGACGAGAGCTTGCCTTCCGGTTCTGGAGCTAGAGTCTATCAACTCCTACCTGGAGAAATTGGTGAAGTTAAACTCCATCTCAGTGGCTTGGGTGATACTAGCGCCTCTGCTCATCCCTCCACCCAATTCAGAGGCTCGAATCCCAACAATGCCCTCCGCAATGCTGTCAGCACAGACAACAACGAATGTAAAGAAAGCACTGAAGAGGAAAGCATCAAAAATGCTTGTCCGCAGCAGAAACCGACTTACGTTGTAATTATGCCGGAAAATACTTAATTTGTTGTAGGAGAATGCTTTAATGTTCGATTCTTTTGAAAAGCTGAATGGGGCTTTTCAACAAGCCCAAGCCAAATTGCGTCAAGGTGACTTACTGGGAGCCTACAATTTACTACTGGAAATCTTCACTGATCGCCTCCTACATTCCAAGTTAATTGATGCTGACTTAAAGGTGATTCAATCACTGGCAGACTTGGCTAGTTTATTGGGGGAATTTCAGGCAGCTGATCAGCTACTTTATAGTGTGATCATGGAGTACGAACGAGCTAACAGTCAGTTGCAGGCAGACTATTCCCGTCTGCGACGAGTTCAACTTCTTTTGGATCGGGGAGATTTGTATCAGGTACGTCACCAGTTACAAGTCATGGCTGTACACATTGGTGATATTGAAAACATCCAGTTCTCCTCATCAGGGTTAAAGCAGTGGGAACTAGGTTGTGTTTGGCTGGATGCAGCTCCTCAAGAGAGGACGATTATCTTTGTTGAACTATATCTGGTCATGGGTCGTCTGCTTTCTGCCTTGGGGCAATACAGCGATGCTTTGAGGGCACTGAACCGAGGTCTATTCTATGCTGAGGCTAAAGGAGTGCCTGCCTTAGCTCAGCAGACAGTCATACCATTAAAGCTAGCGATGGCAACTGCTCGCTTCGAGAAAGGAGAGTTAAAAGATGCAGATACCAATCTGACCTATCTCAAAGAGGAACTGGATGAACATCAGCATCCAGAACACTATATCAAATACTTGGAAATTTCTGGTAAGGTGCATCTGCTACAAGGAGAGTTGGGCAAAGCCTTGGGGAAGTTTCGACAAGTTCAGGAAAAGTGTAGGAGCCTCAAAGCTGGACGTGCTTTGCTGCGCTCAAACCTCAACCTTGCCCATGTTTTGATTCTCCTTAACCAGACTAGTACGGCTCAAAGTTACCTGGAAAATACCAAAGAAAAGGCTCTGGCAATCAAAGATTCCGCCTTAGCAAGTCGTGCCCAACTGTTGGTGAGTCTTGCCAGTGCCCGTGGTCGTTCCTTGGTAGTTGGTACTCCAGTAGGACACTCGGTTAAAGGGATGCGCCACCCACAACAGGATGGCCAATCTGTAACCCAGCAAGAAGCCACGCTGGACTTGAAACAATCTTCCAATTATCTCACTTGGTTTGAAGACCGTGCCCTAGCCTTTCAATGGCAGCTAAGCCGCTTTAATTTTCTAGCTGCAGGGAATTTACTATCTCAAATTCAAGAAGCTTTTAAGTTTTCTGATTCAGAATTAATCCGGGTCAAAATAAAAATTTTAGAAGGCATGCTTGCCTACTATCAAGGGGTTGAAAATCAGGGAGAATCAACCACAAACAAGAAATTTCGCTGGGCTACATTGATATTAGATGAAGTACGCCCTACCTTGCGTGATCTGGGACTGAAGCCAGAATTATGGCAAGTTCAACGGATTTTAGGCTGGTGTTTGTCCAGGCTAAAACGCCCTGCTGCTGAGCAAGAAACTCTAGCAAAAGAAACCAATAACTTACTCACTGAACTTACTGAATCCCTCTCCCCAGAAGACCAAGCAATTTATCTACTCAATAAATGGACGGCGGATGAAGAATATATTGCTGCCCAAATCAACCAACTCCAACGTCTACGGGAAAAACTCATCAACGGTTTTATTTTATTGCGCCCTTGGCGACGTTGGTTATTGATGCAACGCCTTAATGCTTTGCTAGAACACATTGACCGATACAAAGATGTGCTTGTCAAGCGTACCATTAAAGGTCGTAATGCGGATGTAGAAAATGCTCCGGTTTCTTCTCTCTGGCGGCGTTTTTTGACCCATCAAAAAAAGCGAGTAACCCTCTCATTTTTAGTCTTGCCTGACCGTGTATTTGTAGTTCGTGCTTGGAGATTTTTCTTAGATTTTGCCGTTATTCCCACCACACGCCTTGAAGTACGTAATACTGTCCAGCGCTGGCATAAAAAAATTCAAGGCACTCAAGGTGGTCGCGATTTCAGTGACAGACCTGATGATGATGATTCCGATGAACCGCTCATGACTAGGATAGAGAATGAATGCAAAGAAATTGCCAATTACTTGGCTGAAATACTAGAAATACCCTCCTTATTAGAAGGTTTGCCCAAAAATACTCAGGCGCTCACCATTGTTCCCGACGATATCTTACATGGTTTTCCCTTCGCAACGATTATTCATCAAGGTAAGTACCTAGTTGAGCATTATGCACTCTCTATCGCTTATGAATCCAGTGGCCAAAAATCACCAACCCCACCATCTGAGCAAGTACAAAACGCTCTGATCGTAGGAGTGTCAAAGGGTATAATAAAAAGGATTCCTCCACTACCAGCAGTTAGAGCAGAAATAAAGCAGGTTAAGCACTGGTTGACTGGTCATCGTATCAATTCGTGTACTCTGCTGGACAATTCGGCACATAAAGGAGCGGTAATCGACGGGTTATCAAAAGCGACATTACTTCATATGGCTTGCCACGGCACCTTTGAACATAATCGCCCTGATCAGTCTGGTTTAGTACTCATCCCTAATTCCGAACAGGAGGAAATTCTCAGCCTACGGGAATTATCTAACCTAGACTTAACTGGATTACACCATGCAACCCTGTCTTCCTGTTGGTCTGCTGATAACTTGAGTTTACCTGGACGCTGGATTATCAGTATACCAGAAACTCTGTGGAGGTCTGGGGTTCAAAGTATTCTCGGTTGTTTGTGGGAGGTATACGACCAAGTGGCTGTGTCCTTCATGACCCGCTTTTATGATTACCTTGACGACCTACCAAGGGATGAAGCCCTACGCCGTACCCAGCTAGATTGCCTCCAAGGTAAATTGCCTAAATGCAGCATAGATACAGCTAATCCCATATATTGGTCAGGATTTAGCCTCTATGGTGACTACACAAGACTAGACTTACAGCATCGGGTTCGTGACATTGGCTCAATTCAGTCTGATTGATAGATGAGCGGGGGCTTTCCAGCCTCTGCTATTTAGGGTGCGTGGCGAACAACCTTCTTAACCCTTCAACACTCAATCGCCAACAAAATCGTTTCCATCTCTTCCTTTGACAATCCCCCATGAGCGCCCAACTTATGTTGTTCAAAACGGTCTTCTTCATACCACCAAACCGTTTCATACTTATTCGGTAAAATCACTAAATTGCCTAACCGATTCAGCAATAGTGGCGAGACTTCACCTATACCGAAATAGCCTTCTTCAAGTAATGTCGTAGTGCGGTACACTGTTGCTCGATCTGCCAACTGCTCCGTAAGCAAATCATAGACTTTATCCAAATGGTCGTCCTGAATGTACAACACCATATCCCGACATGACCCCCCTGGCACTAACAGTTTACCTTGGGCATTCCGTTTAATAAACTGCTCAATAGAAGGAGTAAGCTGATTCAAATAAATAGTAGTCTCTGGTGAAACCTCTATTTGTCCATGATCAGCGGTAATTAGTAACAGTGTATTCTTCAGCTTACCAGCTACCTTCTGATATAAAAGTCGCTCCATAGTTAGCAAAAGTGTGCTAACTTCAGCCTGGAACTGCAGGGAGCCAGGACCGTATTTATGAGCGATGCCATCAACAATATCCAAATACAGGAAAAAGTAGCTCTTCTCGGATTCAGCGATCGCCGCTTCAGTCAGGTTAACTAATGCTTCAGGAATCGTTTTATAGGGAATAGTCGTTGCCCCATCACACACCACTCGTGAAAAAGGAGAGTAAGCATAATTGTAGTGTTGAAAACAATAGGATTGCACACCATACTGTTGCAATTTGTGATAGAGAGTTTGGGTAGGGAAAAGGCTTTGCTCAGAAATGCCAGTAGTTTGCAAGGTTCCCCGTTGCTTATCACCCGCAAACGAGAACATCAACGGAGCGATAATATCATCCAACAGCGGCTCATAGTAAAACCATTGAAAGACACCACTCTCACCAACCGGAAGCCCTGAGTGAATAGTAGTAACATGAGCAGCAGTTGTGGAAGGAAACTGGGTAGTCAATTTAGAAGCTACACCTTCCACTACAAACCGCTTCAAAAATTCCGATTGTTCAACATACTCCTGAAAAAAGCGCCACCCGAAAGCATCAACAAAAATCAGAATAACCTTATCATAGCTATCCGGTAATTCTCCTAATACACTCCTAGGTAAACCCATGTTTCCTTGACCAGTGAGCAGATGATAGATCATCTGGGGAATCTGGGAGAAACAATAGGAATCATAAAGGGGCTTACCAATGTTGTCATTTAGTCTAGCGTTTTCAATAGCTTTTAAGGATTCAGAGTTAATCATAGATAGGGAAGGGAGTAGGGAGTAGGGAGTAGGGAGTAGGGTGTAGGGTGTAGGGAATCGGGGAAAATACTGTTTACTTCATTACTATATGGAAACGCTATTATATAGAATTTATTAGGGAGCATGTCAACTTTGTAATTAGGTACATAGATCCCCCCTAACCCCCCTTAAACAAGGGGGGAATTAGATTGAAAAGTCCCCCTTCTTAAGGGGGATTTAGGGGGATCTGAATCAGGGATTAACAAAATTGACATGCACCCAATTTATTAATAGATAATTTAGCCTACTGTTAATTTAGCATAGCACAAATAAAAATACAACTTTACTTGAATAGTTTCACGATTTACTATCCCCTATGCTACTCATAATAAAAAGTGAGGCTCTGACAGAAAGGATACGCGATCGCTTCCTAAGGTTGATCATACTTATGACATAGATTTTATTGCATGCATGAGGTAAACTTATCAACCTCAAAGTCCCCCTTATTAAGGGGGATTTAGGGGGATCTCTTTCTCAAAGTACCCCTTATTAAGGGAGATTTAGGGGAATCTCTTTCTCAAAGTACCCCTTTTCACTAGGAATTTAGTGGGTTCTTTTTGTACCTCATAGTAAAAATAATTATTATATCCAGTAAATTTATTATCCCGACTCCCAATTACCAAAATTTACTACTCATAAAAAAACAGATTGCTGATGGGATGCGATCGCTTTATTTAAATTTACCCTCCCAAAAATAAATTTTCAAAACCCTTGACAAATTAATATATAATCATTACGATTATATATGTAAATAAAAAGCAAGAGGTTCACCTTATGCCTTCACAATTACCGCCTAACTCAGATAATAATCCTGACGAGTCTTCCCCAAAAAAAATCCCTGTTCAGCATATTTTAAAGGGGTCTCGCAAGGCCATACTTAATACGATGCATACCCTGTATGTACTTCGTTATACGGAAATTTCCGACTGGACTCCTCTTCAGCCGACGGGCATTCCGGGAGAGTTCATCACAATTACCGTCAAGTACTTGATTATCCCGTAAAACATTAAATTTCTGGGGGGTTTTCCCCCCGGCCAAACCATCGGGTCTAATCCCATAGGCTCACGTCTGGATAGGTGAAAAAACTGAATGACATAAGGTAACATTCCTAGCCGTGGATAGTATTTCTGCGGCTATTTTTTTGGGGTTATTGTGTTGAAGGTTATTTGGTTGAAGGTTATTTGGTTGAAGGTTGAAGGTTAGGAGGTTGAAGGTTAGGAGGTTGAAGGTTGTTCGCGTAGCGTGGCCAAAGGCCAAGGTTGAAGGTTATTTTGTTGAAGGTTATTTTGTTGAAAGTAATGCCTTATTTCAATTAGGTATAAGAATGCTGGGATTGGTGAGATTGTTTAATGCGATCGCGTAGCGTGGCCGAAAGGCCATCGCTTCCCACACTCCCATCTCCCCATCTCCCCATCTCCCCATCTCCCCATCTCCCCATCTCCCCATCTCCCCGCGCCCCCGCCCCACACTCCCCACACTTCCCACACTCCCCGACTCCCGACTCCCGACTCCCGACTCCCGATTCCCGACTACTATATACTTGTTTGCAATTCCAGTTAAGACCAAAACTTGAGGAGCAGGGGTGATGACTTCAACACACAGAGTACTGGTAGCGGGTGCGACAGGTGGGGTTGGACAGCTAACGGTGGCCAAGCTACTAGAGAAAGGTTTTCAGGTTAGTGTTCTGACTCGCAGTGCTGAAAAAGCTCAGCAAATGTTTGATAACCAAGTAGAGATTATCGTTGGTGACACCCGCTATCTCTCTAGGGCGTGTTTTCAAAGTTTTCCGCAAGATTTAGATCCCCCCCAGCCCCCCGCGCGGAAGGGGGAGCCATACTCAAAGTCCCCCTTTTTTAAGGGGGATTTAGGGGGATCTCCGAGTTTGAAGACACGCCCTAGCCTCCCCCCTGCCATAAAAAATGTCACTCATATCATCTGTTGTACTGGAACTACTGCTTTCCCTTCTCAAAAGTGGGATTTCGACACAATCGATCAGGCGAAAGGATTCCCAAATGTGATCGAGTGGCTCAAGATCTATCTCAAGCCCAGCTACAGTCGTACTAAAGCCAAAAATAGTCCTGAGCAAGTTGATGCTATAGGAGTTAGCAACCTGGTAGCAGCAGCTCCTAAAAATCTCAAGCGGTTTATCTTTGTATCCTCTTGTGGTGTGCTACGGAAAGATAAACCACCCTATAGTATTCTTAATTCCTTTGGTGTACTCGATGCCAAAAAAAAGGCAGAAGAAATCATCATCAATTCAGGATTACCTTATACTATTATTCGTGCAGGACGACTGATAGACGGTCCATTTACATCCTATGATTTAAACACTCTGTTGAAAGCGACAACAGGAGGAAAATTAGGGTTAGTATTAGGTACAGGGGATACTTTATCAGGTCAAACTAGCCGAATTGATGTGGCATCAGCTTGTGTAGAATCCATTGCTAACCCTGCTACGGTCGGAAAAGTTTTTGAGCTGATAAACCAGGGAGCAAGACCATCAGTGATTGATTGGGTAGGGCTATTTTCTACTCTCGATTGACACTCCCCATCTCCCCATCTCCCTACTCCCTACTCCCCACTCCCCACTCCCATTGATTTAGCTAAAGTAAACCCTTCAGCAGAGCCTAAAGATACTTGATTAGGTAATTGCAAAGCGTCTAAGGTAGAGTTGTCCAAGAGTAGGTAAGATTGAGTTGACCACAACTGTTTTAAAGTATTTTCATCTTGGGGAATCACTTTGCGATCGCTATAAAAATCTAAACTAGGACGCTGATAGGAAAAAGACGTATAGATAATATCCCCTGGAGCGGTATGTTCCTGAATCAAAGCTGCTACTGGCTTAACTGGAAATGCTTCATTTAACTCCCACAGCCAAGATTTAGAACTCATTAATAATACTAAAGTTATGTACATCCCTATCAATAAAATTGGGATAAAATTGCGGTTTTGCTGTTTAATTTTCCAAGCCGCTAGGGTCATGGTTAGGCTTACTACCATACCCATAATGATTAAAACCGGTTGGGGATCTGCCAAGATAAAATAAATACATCCCCCTAAACCAGCTACTCCAATAAATCCTAAAATAATTGTTAAAATCTTAGGATAACGACTCCAATGTTTCCAAAATACAGTGAGTTTAGCCGCAACAGCTATAGCAAAAAAGGGATACACAGGCATAATGTACCAGGGCAGCTTGGTTGCCATCATAGAAATAATGGTTAAATAGCCGATAGTCCCAATTAAAATTAAACTCCCCCAAGTGGTGAGGGGTTTTCGCCAAGCTAGATAGAATCCTCCTAGCCAAAACAATAGCCAAGGGAAAGTATACTTAATTAACTCCAAAATATAATACCAGGGTGTTCCTTGATTCCCTTCCACCTTTTCAGAGATGCGAGCAAATCCTTGAGAGAGAAAATGAACATGCCAAAAGGTTGCTCCATAATGTTGCCATTGGGCAATATACCAAACCAAAACCGGTGCGTAACCTAGGACTATGCCCAACCAGAAATAGCGACTCTTCAACAACCATAAGGTTTTATTTGCCAGAATAAAGACCAAAGCAATTGCCCCTAGAGGCACAACTAATAGACCTTTTGTGAAAGTAATTAGTCCTAAACAAACTCCGATCCCAATTGCCCAATAAGACTGAGCCTGACAAGCTTTAAGTAAGCACAATAGCAACAGCAAAAACCAAGTATTGATCATGCCATCCAGCATCGCCAAACGTCCGTGGCGCACCACTGGCAACAGGGTCAAGTAGACGCTAGCTGCAAACATGGCACTGAGACGTTCAACAAATAGTTCTCGTGCTACTAAATAGAGCAGTGGTACTCCACAAGCTGACAAAAAAGCACCAGGCAGACGAGTAGTGAATTCTTGGACACCCCCTAGTTTATAGCTTAAGGCAATCAACCAATCCATTAAAGGGGGTTTAAGTAGATAAGGTTCTCCCCACAGAGTAGGATGGAGCCAGTTACCCGTGCGATATATTTCTCTAGCGATCAGGGCTCTGGTGCCTTCATCCCAGTCTCGTAGGGGTACGTTTCCCAGAAAAATACCCCAAAGGAAAAGGGCAGCCAGGAACAGGCTTAGGATCCACTTGATCTCCGTGAAAAAGGGATTTTTTAAGATAAGTGCTAATTTGTTCATCTATAACAAAGGGAACAGGGAGTAGGGAGTAGGGAGTAGGGAGTAGGGAGTAGGGAGTAGGGAGTAGGGATGCAGCCGCTGATGGGCTAAACCCCATCAGCGGCTGCATCAAGACGGGGTAACAAAATTGAATGTACCTTATAAGTATGGAAAACGCTATATTAATTAATGTTTTTAATAGTTTCGCCCTAGGATGGTTATATATAATTTCCATTTGAGTTGTGAACATAATCTCTTAGGGAAAGGCAAGAGGCAAGAGGCAAGAGGCAAGATTTAATTAAGTATATAATAATTTTTGGTATTCAAAAAAACTGTAATTTTTTTTCAAATAAAATATAGTTATAAATCTTATCTATAGGATTTATAAATATAGCCTTAATATTAAGGCTATAGATAACAGTAAAAACTCCTTGGAGTTCTTGACTACTGTTCCCTGTTCTCTGTTCCCTGTTCCCTGTTCTCTGTTCCCTGTCTTGATATAGATTTACAATCAAAACATGCACCCTCTATCTCCCTCCAATCAACTCCCTCTCTATGGCAAGAGAATCATTGTCACAGCACCAAGAATCTATGGGTCTCGGTTATCTCAACAAATCATTAACCAGGGTGGACTTCCCATAGTGATGCCAACTATTGAAACCTGTCTGTTAGGCAATTCCCCTGAATTAGATGCTGCTCTCAGACAAATTCATAAATTTGATTGGATTGCCTTCACTAGCCGCAACGGAATAGACGCTTTTTTTGAGCGCATGGCATCCTTGGGTATTTCTACATCTGTGCTGAAAAATTGTCAACTCTCTGCGATTGGAAAAGATGCCGAAAGATTGTCTGATTTTGGAGTAACAGCTGATTTAGTTCCGGCTGAAGCTAGCCCAACCGGAATTGTTAGTGAATTGTCTAACTATCCAACTATTGATCAGAAAACTATATTAGTTCCTATTCCAGAGGTGGTCGGGATACCAGAGCCTAATGTCATCCCAAATTTTATTTCGGGTTTACAGGAATTAGGCATGAAAGTCACTCCGGTATCCGGTATTGAGTGCATCTCAGTTTTGTAAGACTCAAGTTGAAAATTGCCCGTTGAGGTAGGCACACCGATGCTTCAAGACTTGTGGGACGTTACTCTCATCCCACTGAGCCCCCGAAATCTTGATACGCCGACCC
>NZ_JAAHHM010000300.1:0-2698 GCF_010692445.1 Moorena sp. SIO3E8
GCAAGCCAAAAGGCCGGTCAAAGACCGAGTTTACCCAGGAGCTGGGTGAGGTGAAAGTCTCACGCCCAGTTCTGAAGCGGAGGTGCTCCCCTTAATAGGGGACATCGACCGTAACAAAGTCAGGCATTCCAGTTGTAAAAATAAATCCCAAGCACACATCTCAGAGGTGCCCAAAATGTCACCACACGAGTAAAGAAAACAGAAAAAAAGAAAAGTTTGTATGCACCAATTGTGGTCACTACGACGACGCAGATATCAATGGTGCAGTAAACATAAAAATTCGGGGTCTTGAAAAACTGGGGATTAACCCTATCCAGCTACCTCCGGTGCGGGGGAAAGTTACGCCCATGGAGAGAACAGCCACTTAGTTGGTTGTGCCTGGGAATCCCCATCCTCTTAGGTTGGGGAGGTTCAATTTACAATAATCATTGCTTTGTATTTCTGAGCAGGAAAATATCCAGCGGACGCGATCGCGTGACCGCTCGATCAATCCCTTAGTATACTTTAGCTCTATTGTTAATAAACAAATGTTTTCCGAGAGTGACAGGCAAGTGCCCACTCCCGACTCCCGACTCCCGACTCCCGACTCCCGACTCCCGACTCCCGACTCCCGACTCCCCAACAGAAACATGGAACCACTCTTACAAATCCGTCCCCATTATCGCGTTGAAATTATTGAACCCAATCATGTTTATCTATTGGCAGAAAACGCCACCCACGCTTTAACGGGGGAATTTTACTGTCATTTGATGCCGCTGCTGGATGGTCAGTATACCTACGAGGAAATTTGTGAACGACTGACAGAGCACGCTGACCGAGACCAGGTGGCTTATGTGATTGAAAATTTGTATGACAAAGGGTACATCGCTGCAAAGGTGCCTGAATTGTCAGAGGCTGCTGCTGCTTTCTGGAGTTTGCTGGGAGTAGAACCCCAAACTGCTTATGATTGTTTGCGGCAAGTCGTAGTTTATGTCACTGCGGTCGGCAATGTTTCAACTCAACCCTTGACCGATAAACTCACAACCGTTGGCATTCAAACCCAACCCTGGACAGGTAAACCCCCAGTAACAGAGTTACCCACCCTGTTAGTCGTGCTTACCGATGACTATCTACAACCGGAACTAGCTCAGATTAATCAAGTCGCCCTAGATACTAACCAAGCCTGGCTGTTGGCGAAACCAATCGGAGGACTGTTGTGGTTTGGTCCGATCTTTGAACCGGGAATAACTGGCTGTTGGCAATGTTTAGCTCATCGTCTGCGGGGCAACCGGGAGGTGGAAGCGTCGGTGCTGAAGCAGAAGGGAAAGGCGGGAAGTGTTGGAGAAGTAGGGAACAGGGAACAGGGAACAGGGAACGGGGGCGCGCATCAACCTGCCCCCCTAACCCCCCAATCCTGGGGGGAAAATGCCCCCCTAACCCCCCAATCCTGGGGGGAAAATGCCCCCCTAACCCCCCAATCCTGGGGGGAACAAGCCCAGCAAGCAAGCCAACTTAAGGGAGAAAGTGTTGAGTTTGGTCGGGTGACTGGATGTTTGCCTACTTCCAACGCTTTCCTCAGTTCTACCTTAGAGACTGGCCTGAATTTAATTACCACTGAAGTCGCTAAATGGATAGTGCAACTGGGGGTAGAGGAAACAGCTAACTTGGCCACGTTGGTGGGGAAAGTGATTACCCTCAATCAAACTAACCTTAGCACTGAAACCCATCAGCTCTCCCATCGTCCCCAATGTGCTGCTTGTGGGAATCCTCAACTTTTAAGCGATCGCGCTCATCAACCCGTTACCTTAGTTAATCGTAAAAAGCAATACACTACCGATGGCGGACATCGTGCCTTTACTCCCGATCAAACCCTGAAACGCTACCAACACCTGGTTAGTCCCATCACCGGAGTTGTCAGTGCCCTAGTCCGTTCGTCTGACCCAGACAGTGCCCTGCTCCATACCTATCATGCTATTCATAGTTACGGTGCTGCCACCAATAATTTGAACCGTTTGCGTCGTCTGTTGGGTCATAAAAGTGCTGGCAAAGGGAAAACTGACCGTCAAGCCAAAGCCAGTGGGTTCTGTGAAGCGGTAGAACGCTATTCCAGTATCTATCATGGGGATGAACCCCGGATTGTTTCTACCTTAGGGGAGTTGGGAGATACTGCTATTCCTCCCGAACAGGTGATGCAGTTTAGTGAGTATCAGTACGCTCACCGAGAAACCTTGAACAAAGCCCGAGTCGATCACAATTGGGTGCCGCAACGGTTTGATAGCAGCAAAGCCATTGAATGGACACCAGTTTGGTCTTTAGTGACACAAACCCATAGCTATCTGCCTACCGCCTTTTGTTATTACAACTATCCCCCATCAAAGGATCATCACTTCTGTTCCGGTGACTCCAATGGTAATGCTGCTGGCAATACCTTGGAAGAAGCGATTTTGCAGGGGTTTATGGAATTGGTGGAACGGGATAGCGTGGCTATTTGGTGGTACAACTCCCTCCAATGTCCGGGAGTGGATTTAGCCAGCTTTGATGACCCCTATCTGGTAGAGTTACAACAACTATACCGCGATCGCAAACGGGGTGCATCTCATTTTTGTAAAAACATCATTAATAAAGCATCCCATTTAGGTAAGCACAGCGTAAAGAAAGAATTTTAGGAACATTTTCAATATTCCATTGTGAGCCTGATATTTTAACTCGCATTCCTATT
>NZ_JAAHHM010000301.1:0-2662 GCF_010692445.1 Moorena sp. SIO3E8
ATCCCAAATGGGGTTGGAGAGCTTTCTTTAATTCGCTATATTGGTTCATGGGGTTTCTGATGGCTATCCTCAATTCTGATGAAACCCCATCCTGTTCTTCTTTTCAACTTTTTTGTCCTGTACTGAGAGGAATTACATATAAGTGGCGCAAAGACAAGAGGAAAAAATCAGGAGGATTCTGGAACAACATCTCAGAAAGAACCTTTGTCCGCTTTGCCGATGACTTTGTGATTCTAACCCAAAGCAAAGAAGATGCGACATCCTCTAAGGTAATCATACAAGAATGGTTAACAAAAAAAGGATTAAGACTATCTGAGGAAAAGACCAGCATCAAACACTTGACAGAAGGGTTTGACTTCCTAGGATGGAACTTCCGCAAGTACAGAACCACTGCACGGAAAACCGAATTGGTCACCCTCATCAAACCCTCCAAGAAGAACATCAATAACTTCAAGAAACAATTGAAGGATGAATTCAAAAAGTTAAAGAGTGCATCCCAAGAACAAGTCATAAGGAAGCTTAATCCCAAAATAAGAGGGTGGAGCAACTATCATGATGGTGTAGTGGCTCAAGAAACCTTCAATACACTCGATAGCTACATCTTCTGGAAATTAAAAAGATGGGGGTTACGGAAACATCCAAATAAATCCTGGAAGTGGATATCCAAGAACTACTTTGGAAAACACTGCCCAGGAAGGGAAGACAAATGGGTATACGGAAACAAATCCTCAAAAAATGCCTATCTGCATAAACTCGCTTGGACACCCATCAAACGCCATACCCTAGTCCAATACAAAAACAGCCCAGACGACCCCGACCTGATTGGGTACTGGGAAGAGCGCAAAGCTAAACAAAGGGAAAAAACGGCAAGGGGAAGATTCTCAGCGGGAAAGGACAAAATAGCAAACAGACAAAACTACCTCTGTCCTGTTTGCAATCAATCAATTGGGGTTAGTGATGTATTACATCTACATCACATCATACCAAAACACCTAGGTGGACAGGATAAATACGATAATCTAATTTATCTACACAGTGACTGTCACCATTCCATACACGCCTTGGGTGCCACTAATCCCAACATACAGAAAATGCTGAAAGCTGGGATAACAAAACCCTCTTTGAAACGGAACAAAAACCAAAAGGTACAAACCCGTAAATCATTGAAAAGAAGTGGCAGTGATAAATGAGTTCAAAAGGAATCGGTTGCGCCGTGTACTTGGAGACTTGTTCGCACGGTGCGTCGGGGACGAAGCGGGAGTAATCCCGCCGACTTACCCAATCCTTTAACTGGGGTACTAGAGCCAGCCCGAGAGTCGGGAAAAATCTGTGGCTGGCTCTTACCGTGGAGCGTTTTAGCGCCCACGGTATTTTTATTATAACACAAATAATCTTCTATGATAACATTTTTTAAAAATTTTTGTAACAATTTTTGGAATCAGGGAACAGGGAATAGGGAATAGGGAATAGGGAGCAGCAAACAGGGAGTAGTGGAGTCGGGAGTAGGGAGAGTTGTGGAGTGGGAAAAAATCCTGTGTCCCCAAGTATAAATTAACTAATAAATTAACTAAATGACTATGTGCGATGGGAGCTTGGAGCTGCTACGCGAACGACCTTGGCCAAAAGGCCACGCTACGCGAAGGTCACGCTACGCGAACGGTCACGCTACGCGAACGCATCCACCGACCGTATCCTCAACTCTTCCGTTTCTTTCCGATTCCCAATTCCCAATTCTAAATTCTAAATTCTAAATTCTAAATTCTAAATTCTAAATTCTAAATTCTAAATTCTAAATTCTAAATTCTAAATTCTAAATTCTAAATTCTAAATTCCTTCAAGTTGTAAATTTTTCTTTTATCTATTAAACTCTTATTATAGGAAGAGTTATAGGAGAGTCAACTGATGAACAAGTGTGTTGGTACTACTGAAGCAGCATCTTTATCAAGCAAGGGAGTTTGTTCGCGTAGCGTGGCCTTTGGCCAGGGAAAAAGAATACCCCATCCTTCTTAAGGTTTAAAGTTACCGTAAGAATAGGGTCGCCTTAATAATAAAGTTTTAACCCTTTTGCTCATAGCCGACCAACCATAAAGGCGACCCTATTCTAAGGTTTCGTCTCCGGGGATGAATTTTTCCCTCAATCAGGCAAAGTCCCAGTTCTCCCCAAGGATTCTATATATTCAGAAAGGCTTAAACCCGAACGAGCGGCTAGACGTTTTAATCCCTGCCAACCAGTCTCAGTGGCTTTAATACTGTAACTTTTCTTGGCTTCTTCGTGCAATCTGGGTCTTCCTACTTTTCGTCTAATTTGTTCAGTCATCACCTTGATATTTAAGTTTAGGGGGTCTATAATTAAGGTAGCACAGAAAAAAGGTCGAACAAATGCAACTGTGCGGCTTGTTCTAAGTAGGAGCCTTTTGAAACAGAAGGGGTATGACTTAGGGGACTCGCGAGAATAACCTCAAAAAGTCCTAACTGTTCATTTTCGGATGGCGGTGAAAACCCGACCCCATGAGGAGACCATGTGACACCCTATCTTGGCCACACCGAGTTTGAAGTTACCGTAAGACAGTTGAGCCTTTATGGGCGATCGGTCTTGCATAAAAGGGTTAAATCTTTTGTAATAAGGCTCAACTGTCTAAGGTTTCATCTCCGAGGCGACATC
>NZ_JAAHHM010000302.1:0-2582 GCF_010692445.1 Moorena sp. SIO3E8
GTTCTTTTAGCTCTTGCTTTTCTTCCGGACTCAAGTTCATGAGTTTTAGTAATTATTAGAAACTATTTATCATTAATAATATCATGATATCATGATTTTGGTATTTTTGCAAAACTGAGATGCACCCACTCAGTTTCGGGGCAATCCTAATTTAATTCATTATCGTTCCCTCAAGATTTATGGTAGCTATCGATATACTCCAGAGCATTTTCGTCAGGCCATAGAACTAATTTGCACAAAGAAGATTGATCTAGAACCGATTATTACCAATACTGTTCCCTTTTCAAAATTAACAACAGAAGCAGTTGATCTTCACAATCAACCGAATTGCCGAGCCTTAGTAATTGATTTTGCAGAGGTTGATTAAGGTAAGCTATCAGCTATCAGCTAATGCGCTACTTGAGGTGCGTGCGCGTTCAGCTATCAGCTAATGCGCTACTTGAGGTGCGTGCGCGTTCAGCTATCAGCGTCAAAGTCTGTGCCACGAGTCATGGATTTTTCCCAGACTTTCAATTCTCATTACTCTGGAACTATTAAATTCTATCGTTCTAGATTTATTTTAAGCACCGATCTAGTAGCGTGAGGGAAAAGCTGACGGCTGACGGCTGAACGCGCACGCGTGAGCCAAAGGCTCACGGCTGAATGCTTACTGATTAAGGTATAATTAACTTAAAACGTTGATAGCATTTTTTTATTTGTAATTTTGAATTACTTATGATATTAGCAGGTGACTTAGGCGGAACAAATTGCCGATTAGCGGTATTTGAAGAGAACCTCTCTATAGTCCAAAAAAGCACTTATAAGTGTAAAGACTATCACAGTTTTGAAGATCTGGTTGGGGCTTTCGTTAAACGCTGTGAGCATCCCATTAAAATTGCTTGTTTCGGCTTACCTGGTCCAATCCAGGAAGGTGTGTGTAAATTGACTAATTTACCTTGGGATAAAGTAGAAGCGGCTAAATTAGTTTCAGTTACCGGTGTTCCGGTTAGTTTGCTCAACGATGTAGAAGCCAATGCTTATGGCATAGAAACCCTAAAGGATGATGACTTAGTTACTCTTAATGTCGGCACTAAAATACCAGGGGGCAATCGAGCAGTAGTATCACCTGGTACTGGCTTGGGAGAAGCAGCAACCATTGAGGTGGAAGGTCGAGTTCATGCGATCGCATCTGAAGGTGGGAGTACTGACTTTGCTCCTTTGGATGAGCTTCAAGTGGGACTGATGCGTTATGTTCAGCAAGAATACAAACGGGTTAGCTACGAGATTCTTCTAGGAGGTCCTGGCTTGGTTCGTATGTATAATTATTTGCGGGATAGTGGTCATGGCAACACCCCTGAATGGTTAGCAGAAGAAATGAGCAAAGGAGAGCCAGCCGCAGCAATTAGTAATGCAGCTCTGGCCAATAAATGTCCCCTTTGCGTGCAAGCTTTAGAGATGTTTGTCTCAATTTTGGCATCTGAAGCCGGAAATGCTGCTCTTAAGTTTTTCGCAACTGGGGGTGTTTATCTTGGTGGAGGGATTCCCCCTCGCATTCTGGATAAGCTGCATGAACCTCTGTTTATGGAACATTTTATTAATAAGGATAAGATGGTTGATTTGCTGAAGTCTATTCCTATCTATGTGATTCTTAATGACCAGGCCGCTTTGCAGGGTGCTGCTTGGTATGCTCATAGAAGTCTATCTTCAACATAACTAATCTTTATTTATCAGTACGTAAGCATGTTATAGCAGTTCTCAATCCAGTGAGAACTGCTATACCAATTACCAATTACCGACTAACCCAATTACCAACTAAATAGTTGTAGCATCCATAACGGAAAATGGTCTTAGGTGTTTTGTTCCTTAATACTTGGCTTATCAGCACCTTTACCAGTTTTTGCTAGATATATTCCCTCTATAATCACAGCAAAAGCTAGTATGTTAAGAATACTTAAGCTTTCTGAAAATAGAATCCAGGCTAGAATAGCACCAACGATTGGATCAAGAAGCAGCACTAAGGAAACAAAGCCTGAAGAAAAGTTCTTGAGGCTGTATACTACTAAACCATGTCCCACAGCTTCAGAGACAACAGCTAGGGAAATCACTGCTAACCATACTGACCAAGAAATCGGAAAAATTTGATCGCTGAATATCAGAACCACTGGGATCATAAAAAGTGTTCCCAAAGCACAGCGCCAAATCAGTATTCCTTCTACAGAAAACTTGGTTCGCAGTTGTTCTAATAGTAAAAAGTTTACTGCATAAAATACAGAAGATGCTAAGGCCGCAGTATCACCGATAAAGTTATTGGATGATTTTAGCAAATCCTCAATTTGTATAGTAGTTGCCCCTAACAATGCAAGTACCAGACCAATGAGGAATCTACGGTCGAAACGCTGCTTAAATACTAACCATCCTCCTATAGTAGCAAAAAATGGTGTTATAGATCCTATACTACTCCTAAATGATAATAGAGAAAGCCTCATAAGTGCCTAAATTAGGCATAGTAAATAATCGATATTCAATAAATAATTCAAATAATTTCTTAGTGAGCTTGAAAGATTGACATCGTTGATGCATCTGTTGTAAAAGCTTTTTAGCCT
>NZ_JAAHHM010000303.1:0-2569 GCF_010692445.1 Moorena sp. SIO3E8
AGTGCGATTCGTTGGTTAGAAACCGAGAATATCGGAGGATTAACCGCAGGGTAACCTCACCCTGACAACTTGGATACCATGTTGGTGAAAATCCAACCCTCACGAAATCTGAGTGACAACCCTACCCCTAATCAATGAGAATTAACAACCTCTAGGTTAAAGCGGGGTCGAACAGCGAAACTCTATAAGCCTAAATATGGAGCTAGTAGCAGGTAAAATGCTCATGAGTACCGAAAGGGAAGATACACGCGAACCATCGTAATCTTCAACCAGCGCAATAAGGCTAGAAACGCTGGAAACAAACAGTAACGGAGTACATAGGGTCATAAGATTTTGCATTCATATGACGATTTCTCTAACTCCCGGTGGATAGTATCACTCTAAAAGCATACAGTATGGTACCCAGGAACGAAGTAACCCCGCAGGTGCTCTTGGAAAAGGTCGATTTTCCAAGTAGGTAGTTAGCCGCATGGCCTCCGGTGGAGAGATAGAGTCAGAAGCAAAAGTCACTATGTAACGTAGTGAATAAGCAGACAGACTCACGTATATAGGAAAAGATATGGTTGTTAGTAGTAATGAATAAGTCTAAAACTCGGGGATTTCACCCAGAGTCGGAATGGAATAAAGTAAACTGGCGAAAGCTGGAAATTACAGTATTTAAGTTACAAAAACGAATATATCGAGCCTCGAGCCGTGGGAATGTTCGCGTGGTAAGACGGTTACAAAAAACTTTAATGAAGTCCTGGTCAGCAAAAATGCTCGCAGTCAGGAAGGTGACCCAACAAAATAAAGGAAAAAGAACAGCTGGGATAGATGGTCGGAAAGCCTTAACGGGTAAACAAAGACTAAAACTAGCAAATAACCTTAGGACGTATAAAAGACCACAGCCTACACGTAGAGTGTGGATTGAAAAACCAGGTCGAAAAGAAAAACGCCCACTGGGAATACCAACCATACAAGACAGAGCATTACAAGCACTAACCAAACAGGCTTTAGAACCTGAATGGGAAGCACGCTTTGAAGCCAACTCATACGGTTTCAGACTAGGAAGGTCATGTCATGACGCAGTCGAAGCCATTTTCGATAGTATCGCCAAACAACCCAAATGGGTCTTAGACGCAGATATATCAAAATGCTTCGACAAAATCAACCATGAAAAACTTCTCAAAAAATTAAATACCTTCCCCACTATGAAGCGATTAATCAAAGGATGGTTAAAAGCGGGAGTAATAGACGAAGGAACACTATCATCTACGGACGAGGGTACACCACAAGGGGGAATAATATCACCTCTTTTGGCTAACATAGCCCTCCACGGAATGGAAGAGACCATAAAAGAATACGTAGAAAATCTATCTTATAAAGAAACCTCAGTCAGAGGAAAAAGGGATAGAAGAAGAAGTATTAGTCTCATAAGGTATGCGGACGATTTTGTCATCATACATAAAAACAAAGAAGTGGGAGAAAAGTGTAGAGAAGTTATAGAAACATGGTTAAAAGACATTGGCCTTGAATTAAAACCTAGTAAAACCCGATTGACCAACACCTACAATGGATTTGAGTTTATCGGATTCAATATCCGACAATACCAGGTAGGAAAAACCCAATCAAAACAAGGTTTTAAAACACTCATTAAGCCATCCAAAAAAAAAGTAAAGGAACACAAAGAGCAGCTAGAAAACGTAATAGAAAAACATCTAGCTGCTCCACAAGCCGCCTTAATCAGCAGGCTTAAACCCATCATACAAGGTTGGTGCAACTACAACAAGAGTGTAGTAAGCAAAAAGACCTATGCAGGGTTAGACTATGTGCTCTGGAACAAACTTCAAAGATGGGGATACCGAAGACATCCCAACAAGTCAAAAACCTGGGTCAATAAGAAATACTGGGGAACCAAGGTCACTGAACCTAAAAACCCCTGGGAAGCACCTAAGGTAGATAACTGGATTTTTATGACAAAAGAAGGAATATACCTTCCAAAACATTCAAAAACAGAAATCATTCGACACACAAAGGTCAAAGGAAACAGTAGCCCCTACAACGGGGATTTAATATACTGGAGTACCAGAATGAGTAAACACCCTGAAATGTCCAAACAGAAGGTAAAACTTCTCAAAAGACAAAAAGGTAAATGTACTCACTGCAAACTAACCTTTAGGGATGGAGACCTAATGGAAACACACCATAAGGTACCACGCGCACAAGGTGGAAACGACCAAATCAATAACCTTGAACTACTCCACCTACATTGCCATGATGAAAAACACAAAATGAAAGTCAAGAGTAAGCGTCACGAATCAAGTAAAGATTCCTCTGAACTAGATGACCACCCATTTTGAAAGAGGTGCCACATGACAAGGAACCCTATTATGAGGAGCCGTATGATGGGAAACTATCACGTACGGTTTTGGAGACGAGTCAGACGCGGGGCAACCCCCTGGCTTAGTTTAATAGAGACTGGTTAGAAGTTACCGTAAGAAGAGTGCAGCCTTTATAGTTGGTAGGCTATGCATCAAAGGTGACAGATTTTGTTGTAAGGCTGCACTCTTCTAAGGTTTCGTCTCCGGCA
>NZ_JAAHHM010000304.1:0-2568 GCF_010692445.1 Moorena sp. SIO3E8
CTTATACTCACCAGCATGGTTATCAAGTTATCTAGGTTCCAAATAGAGCGTGGTGCTCTGTCTGGCTAGCGGCTAATCCCCCAAGCCCTTTCTGGACAAGGTTTATAGCCAACGAATCGCACCCATCTCCCCATCTCCCCATCCTCATAAGGGTAGGTTTTTTACAAAGGGGCGAGTAGGTACTTTGATTGTCTTGATGCAATAGCGAGTGGGGGAAACCACGCCAGTTGCTCATGGGGGGAACCCCCAAGACCGCACTGGCTCCCCAAGACCGCGCTGCATCGCTACGTAGAAATTCCTCAAAATATGTATCAAAATACACACTAGTTTCCGGGATAATTCTCCCCATTTCCCGCTTTTCCCGATTCCCGACTCCCGATTCCCGACTCCCGATTCCCGACTCCCGACCCAAATGTAAAAAACCTACCCCTGTGAGATCTCCCCATCTCCCCATCTCCCCATCTCCCCATCTCCCCATCTCCCCATCTCCCCATCTCCCCACCCTCTACCCCCGAACAATACTCTGGACAAATCACAAGAGTTGATAGTACCAATGTTCTATAGAGCAATCACAAAGAACGACCATTTTTTGTCCAGAGTCTTATGGAAAACCTCACATCTGCCCAACAAGAACTGTACGATTGGCTGGTTAATTATATTCGGGTGTCACACCATGCCCCTTCGATCCGGCAAATGATGAGAGCAATGAACTTGCGCTCACCAGCACCGATTCAGAGTAGGCTGGAACATTTGCGTAGCAAGGGATACATTGATTGGACCGAAGGAAAAGCCCGGACGATTAGGCTGCTGCGGCATTGTAATTTGGGAGTACCTGTTTTAGGAGCGATCGCAGCCGGGGGTCTAGTGGAACCCTTCACCGACACAGTTGAGGAGTTGGATATATCTGGGTTCTTCCAGCAACCAGGTAACTTTGCTCTGCGGGTTACTGGAGACAGCATGATCGAAGACTTAATTACAGAAGGGGATGTGGTGATTATGCGACCAGTGCCTGATCCCGATGACATCAAGAATGGTTTAATTGTAGCGGCACGGGTGGATGGACATGGTACTACCTTGAAACGTTTCTATCGTAAGGGTCACAAAGTTACTCTTAAACCCTCTAATGCTAAGTACCATCCCATAGAAGTGATGGCAAAACATGTCCAGGTTCAAGGAGTATTAGTCGGTGTCTGGCGGGGATATCAGCAGCATCTAACACCAGCAGCGATACATTAGACTTTCCAACAGTTGTCGGGAATAGGGAACAGAGTTTCCTATTCCCATCGGCTATAATTACTAGTTATTACTTTTCCTCCTCATCTTCAATCGCTTCATCTAGCCGGTCATTAGCATCCTGAGCAAGGTTAACAAAAGCAATATTCGATGCTAATCCCACCGCCGTAGTCACTGCTCCTTCAGATACCTTGTTGGACATTAATAATCCTGCAACGATCAGACCCACAATCCCGTTTAGAATTGTAGCCCCGACACGCAAGTTAAATGAAAGGTTGGCTTGACGAATACGCTCTTTCAAGAAGCGGGTTTCTGGGTCAAATTCTTTGTTTGGTTTAGACATGATTTATTCAGCCTTTAGTTGAGTAACGCTCTTATCTCCAACTATAGGCTCTCAAAACTAACAGTAAGCATTTGTGGATCAAAGTTCACTTATTTCACGGTCTTTACTATGGGTGAAGCTCGAATAAAATATCGTGATTATTGCTTCACTGCTTCACAAATAATCGTGAAACTAGGGGAACAGTTGCGTAGGGTGCGTTAGGGGCGGGCTAGCCATGATTTTGCGCCTCTTCGTTTCTGGTTGAAACAACCCGCCCCGTAACGCACCATCATGAGTAGTTGATGTAGGGTGGGCAGTAAATAGAATCCCGATGGTAAGCTTTGGAATTGGTATGATTACTGCCCACCTTACAATTCATACCCTATTTTACAATTAATTTCCTGTTGGTGGGCAGTGCCGATTTAATTTACTACAATCTTGAAAATTTCTAGGAAGCACTGCCCACCCTACGATTTATTTTACTCTATTTTACAATTGATTTTCTGTTGGTGGGCAGTGCCGATTTCACTGACTAAAATCTTGAAAATTGCTATCAAGCACTGCCGGGAGCAGGTCAAAGTCGCAGAACAGATGAACTATATACTATCAGAGCAAGCTAAAACCCATGAGGGGGCTATAGCTTTACTACAAATGCTCTGCATAAGTGAAATGCTCCCTTTTAATTTCGACCTTAACCGATAATCACGGCTAAGTTATGCCACTGAGGGGGTTAAAATTAGCCTGTAAGCTCTGTTTGGCAAGGGTTTCAGTTGGATTACCTTTGATAAGATGTCCCCAGCGTACCCCATAGCAATTAAACTTGACCAACGAAAAAATTAGGTTTCTAGACTTGGCCATCGCAAATAGGGGCGTTAATCAACCTGTCATATCATGTCCGGTTAATTAGTTAAAATTTACGCATCAATTTGACGCCACCAATGAAAACCTGTCAAGCCTTGAATTAAATCTTGCTGTTTGAGTAAAGTTTTGCAGCGTTGAAACAGAACAACTTC
>NZ_JAAHHM010000305.1:0-2537 GCF_010692445.1 Moorena sp. SIO3E8
CGAGAATCTGCACACAGGTTCCGATTACTCTTCCCCTCTCATCTCGGCAGGCTGAGGGATGCACTCCTCAGAAAACCATTTCAGGTTTCGATTCATTCAGACGCTTTCACGTCGCACACCATCCACATTTTCAGTATATCACAAAAAATTTAATATCTTAACATATTTTGAAAATTTTTGTAAAGAATTTTTTAGGGAGTCGGGAGTCGGGAGTCGGGAATCGGGAGTCGGGAGTTGCGTAGGGTGCGTTAGGGACGGACTTACCCTCATTTTCTCGGTAGCCACTGTTGGGATAGTCCGTCCCGTAACGCACCACCGGGTAAAACAGCTTTAATTACATACAATCTTTCTATTGCCTTTTGCCTTTTGCCTCTTGCATTTTGCTTATAATTAATACGGTTATCTTTTAATCAAAATTAGACAAATGTCTATCCAACAAATAACTACAGAATATATTGCCATAGATCCTGACTATTGTTATGGGAAACCCCGCATCGCTGGGACAAGAATGCCTGTTGCTGCCATTGCTGAAATGTATTTGGAGATGAAAGACTCTTTAGCAGAAATTGCTCACAAGTATGATCTGTCCTTAGCCCAGGTTCATGGGGCAATGGCATACTATTATGAGCATCAAAAAGACATTGACCGTCACACCATTGAAACTGATCGACTTGTTGAACAAATAAAGGAAAATAATCCTACTTCAAAGTTTCAGCAAAAATGGAGAGAAATCACGGGTGATGTCAAGTCTGATGGTTGGGCGTGTTGAGTATCTGTGAGCGATTGACCTTGGCCTTTAGGCCACGCTACGCGAATGGTCACGCTTTCGGCAAAGCCGACGCTGCGCGAACGCGATTGACCTTTGGTCACGCTTTGCGAACGCTGTTGTACTCAACTTTTGCCTCTTGCCTCTTGCCTCATGCCTCTAATACCTGATAGCTGGTGCGTTACGGGGCGGACTATCTCAACGCTGGCTACGAGGTTGAACATGAGGGCAAGTCCGCCCCTAACGCACCCTACTCCTACTATTGCCTATTGCTAGCATGCCTATTGCCTGAGGTGTTCCCGATTCCCGATTCCCGATTCCCGATTCCCTACTCCCCACACACCCCACACCCCACACCCCACACCCTACTCCCTACTCCCTGTTCCCTGTTCCCTGATAATTCCTCCACATTTCCAAATAAGCCTTTTCCATTTCCCGAGTAAATTCCTTACCATTCCACAAGGGGGCAGTTTGTCGAGATTGTCGCAGTTTCCAGGAAATCTGTTGTCTGAGGGCTGGGTCTTTGCCTAAGCGAATCCCCCACTCGATATACTGATCATCTGTCCAGGCAATGCCTTCAGTGATTCCAGCATTCATCATCATGGTGTAACTGTTGCGAGCAACAAACTGTTCTCCCACTCTGGTGACTAGGGGAATACCCATCCAGAGGGTTTCCAGGGTAGTGGTGGCTCCATTGTAGGGATAGGTATCCAGGACTACATCCGCAATGCCTAAGTTGGCACGATGAACCGCTTCCGTAGGAACTTCTGGTAGAAACCGGAGGCGATCGCACTCTACTCCTTCTTCTTCCGCAATCTGGTTAAAGAACCGTTTGATCGAGTCTTGGTCAGATTTACCTTTAATCAAAAAGTAGCTATTGGGGACTGCTTTGATAATTTTCATTTGCAGCCTTGTGGTATCGGGATTGCGCTTGTATCCCCTCTGACTACTGAGATAAATGGTGGCATCGTTGGGAATATCCAGGTGGTCCCGACGTAAGCTAGGTACACCCACTTCAAACCCATCCACAGCAATATAGGTTTGGGGTAAGCGCCAGATTTTCTCGGAATAGTACTCCTGAGCGGAATCCGGTAATACGTAGGGGTCAGCAATCATGTAATCAATGGCAGGTAATCCTGAAGCATCCCACCCTAGCCAAGTGACTTGTACTGGTGCCAGTTTCAGAGCCATGACTGCACAGCTGATATCCAGGGTGATGCTATCCAGGTCAATTAAAATATCCAGTTGATCCTGATAAACCTGCTCAGCCACATCTAGAACATGAATCCCTAATTTGCGAGGATGGTCTACTTGATTGATATACCATTCTTGGAGGTTATCGTTTACTAGCTTATAATCTACAAAATAGCCATAAAGTTGAAACCGCTCCCGGTCATGATGCTCAAACAGCCAACGAGCTAGCCACCCCACAGAATGCCGTCTTAAACAACTACACAGGTATCCAACTTTTAAGGGTCTGGTAGTTTTTCCTCCCTCCTGAATTCCCCCCTTAATAAGGGATCCCCCCTTACCCCCCTTAATAAGGGGGGATCCATGCTCAATTCCCTGCTCCCTGCTCCCGACTTCCCTGTTCCCTGTTCCCTGTTCCCTGCTCCCTGCTCCCTCCTCAATTCCCCCCTTATTAAGCTATCCATTAGGCAAAAGTAGTCGAAACAGTGATAGAGACTAGGATTTAGGCAAGGATTGGGAGAGGAGTGGTGAGAGCCATTATTAAACTAACAGGGATTTCCCAAGACTGCGGTCGCAAAAT
>NZ_JAAHHM010000306.1:0-2508 GCF_010692445.1 Moorena sp. SIO3E8
TCGGTTCGCTTCTGCCGCGCTGCGCGCTGCCCAAGTCGCTGTATCGCTATCCGCCTCAGACCTGGACGATCTCGGCCGAGCAGGAAGCCATTCCTTTCTCAGGACACAAACATTTTTCCCAATCGCCCTAAAAAGGCTATTCATGAAAGCCATAGTTCGAGAGACTCGCAGCAAGGAGAATCGAGTCGTGAAGCCCAAGATCCTGGTTTTGTCTCTGGCCCTTGCCCTTGCCGCTTGCCAGACGGCGCCGCAGCCGGAACCGGTCGCAGCGCCCGAACCCAAAAAACTGACCAGCGATGAACTGCTCCAGAACGAACTTACGTCGGCACGTCTGCCGGCAACCTTCAGCGACCAGGGCCTTGTTGTTGAACTGGCGGGCGTTTCCTTCGCGCCGAACAGCTCGACCCTGACACCGGCCGCCCGGTCCCTGCTCCAAAGGCTGGCGTCCATCGTCAATGACGCCGAGTTCGATACCCGCGTCCTGACCATCGAAGGACACACTGATTCCGTCGGCCGCGAGAGTTACAATCTGAAACTCTCCACCGAGCGCGCCGAGGTCGTCGGGCAGGAACTGGTGTTCAACCAGGTCCGTGCCGATCGCATCTCGATTGTCGGCTACGGCGAAACGCGCCCGGTTGCGTCCAATACCAAACCTGACGGCAGCCCGGATCCCGAAGGTCAGGCCCGCAACCGCCGGGTCGATATCGTCATTCACAAGCAGCCCTGAAAACAGCGCCCTTAAGGCCGCTCCCGACCTCCCCGCACGTCAAATCCTCATGGTTGCAAATTCAACAAGACATCGCATAATTTGCGAAAAACCCTAAAGACCTTGAGTTGTTTTGGGCTCATTAAAGATAGGTTTTGCCAATTATTCTGTATAGCAACGTGTCTTTTAGGAAACACCGCACCAAAAAAGCGACTTAGTGTCTTGAAAATCCTTATTTGTCACAACAATGACACTCGCTTTTTCGTAAATTCCCGTCCAAGAGCGTCTTCGTTCAAATAATCGATTACTTGCTTGCGTCAGAGCAAAGCTTCGCGAGCTGATTTGTGCTGAAGAAGGTTGCAGGACATGTATACCCAGTACTTTGGGTTCCAGAGACCGCCATTCAAAATCACGCCAGATTCAGGCTTTTTCTATACCAACAGCATATTTCTTAATGCTCATAACAGTCTCTTGGACGCGATCGACGAGCAACGCGGACTTGCCCTGCTAACCGGCGCTTCGGGGACCGGCAAAACCACGCTCCTCAAGCAACTCGCACAAGATCTAGACGACACCGTTCATTTCATTTACCTGCAAAATGCCAACCTTAGTCAGCGCGACCTTGTCGGCTGCC
Source organism: Moorena sp. SIO3E8 (assembly GCF_010692445.1). NCBI lineage: Bacteria > Bacillati > Cyanobacteriota > Cyanophyceae > Coleofasciculales > Coleofasciculaceae > Moorena > Moorena sp. SIO3E8. The sequence continues at coordinate 1,341 of NZ_JAAHHM010000306.1, forward strand.
TGTCCGACAAGCTGGGAGGCGAGGCCTCCGATCAGCAGCAGATTTCGGTCGAAGCTGAAATTTTCCGGCTGCGCGATCACCTAAAAAGCTTGAACGACCGGGAACAGGGCTGCGTACTTTTCATCGACGATGCGCAAAACCTGCCACTGGAAAGTCTCAATACCCTGCCTCTGCTCATCAAGGCGGACGGCGGCGGGAATCAGGTACAGGTCGTACTCTCCGGCACGGAAGACCTGCTCGAGCGGCTGAATCAGCCCGTACTTTCTGCAGTCTCAAGGCTGGTCGAGGCGCATGCCCAACTCGAGCGGCTGCCGGCGGCCGAAATCCCGGCATTCATCGACCATCAGATTCGCGGTGCTGGCTCCATGCGCTCCGACATCTTCTCCGAAGGTGCGATCCGGGAGATCATGCAGACCAGTTCCGGCCGGCCCAGCGATCTTAACAGGGTCTGCGATAAAGCGCTGGAAATTGCCTACCGCCAGGGAACCCAGGTGGTGACCCGGGAAATGATCCGCCAGACATCAAGCGCAGCCTGGCTTTCGCCTGAGCCGCAAGCATCCGGAACAACCCAGAGACCCAACTCCGTCCGGCGGCTGGCTGAAAAGTTTCGTCCCTCTGGCGGCGGCGGTCGCTTCGCGGCGAGTTCGATCGCGGAGAAACTGGCCGCTTTACGTCAACGGCTTCCAAATGGAACCAGCGCGGCAGGGCAAAAAGCCGCCCATCTTGCTCGCAAGATCGCGGAAAAGTCCGGTGTCTTCGCCCTGGTTGCCCTTGCCAAACTCTGGCGCCTAATCAGTCGTCTGACCACTGTCCTCCGCTCCACGGCGCGATGGCGTCCCGGACAGTCCGGATCAACGCTTCACGCCGAAACCCATCGACCATCTCGGCGGCGGATCTGGGTTGCCGGCAGCGCCGCGGCGGCCGCAGTGCTGCTCGCGGTTCTGATCCTGCCTCTCGTAAACGACAGCACCGAAGAAACAACGCAATCGGCCGCTGTGCAGGCGGACGAAAAAACAACGTCCGAGCAAACGGCGTCGGGCCGGCGCTTGACCGCTCTTGCGGAACTGCGCGCCCAGATCGCCCAGCTCAAACTCGACCTAAAGACGGCTGGCTCTAACCGGGATTACATGAAACGGCTTGTGGGAAGCCTGACGTCGGAACGGGATGA
>NZ_JAAHHM010000307.1:0-2460 GCF_010692445.1 Moorena sp. SIO3E8
GTGCGATTCGTTGGTTAGAAACCGAATCTCAATGATGCGGGGGATTAACCACAAGGAAAATACCTTGATAACTTGATTACCATGTTGGTGAAAGACCAACCCTCGCGAAATCCGAGTGACAGCCTTACCCCTAATCAATGAGAACTAACAAACTCTAGATTAAAGCGGGGTCAAACAGCGAAACTCTATAAGCCTAAATATGGAGCTAGTAGCAGGCAATAGTGCTCAGGAGTACCGAAAGGGAAGATACATCTGAACCATCGTTAAATCTAACCAGCGCAATAAGGCTAGAAACGCTGGAAACAAAAGTTACGGAAAAAAAATAGAATTATAAGGTTTACTCTCCTTATGATGATTTCTCTAATTCCCGGTGGATAGTATCACTCTAAAAGCACAAAGAATGGTAATCAGGAACGAAGTAACCTCACAGGTACTCTTAAGAAAGGTCGATTTCTTAAGTAGGTAGTTAGCCCCATGGCCTGTGATGGGAAGATTGAGTCAAAAGCAAAAGCCACTATGTAATGTAGTGGATAGGCTGACAGACTCACGTGATTGGGAAAAGATATGGTGGTGAGTAGTAATGAATATGTCCAAAACTCGGGGGTTCGCCCCACAGTCGGAATGGAATAAAGTGAACTGGCGAAAGCTAGAAATCACAGTATTTAAGTTACAAAAGCGAATATATCAAGCCTCACAACGTGGAAATGTCCGCGTGGTAAGACGGTTGCAAAAGACTCTAATGAAGTCCTGGTCAGCTAAAATGCTCGCCGTAAGGAAAGTAACCCAACAGAACAAAGGCAAAAAGACTGCCGGAATAGATGGTCGGAAAGCCCTAACAGGCAAACAAAGACTAAACTTAGTAGCCAGCCTTAAAGTTTACAAACGACCTCAACCCACCCGCAGGGTATGGATTGAAAAACCAGGTCGCAAAGAGAAACGTCCTCTAGGAATACCTACCATATACGACCGAGCACTACAAGCACTAACCAAACAGGCACTAGAACCTGAATGGGAAGCACACTTTGAAACCAACTCATACGGTTTCAGACCAGGAAGGTCATGTCATGACGCAATCGAGGCAATATTTGATAGTATCAAAAGGAAACCAAAATGGGTTCTTGACGCCGATATATCAAAATGCTTCGATAAAATCAACCATGAAAAACTTCTCTCAAAACTAAATACCTTCCCAACTATGAAGCGATTAATCAAAGGATGGTTAAAAGCTGGAGTAATAGATGAAGGAACACTATCTTCTACAGATGAGGGTACACCCCAGGGAGGGATAATATCACCCTTACTGGCCAATATAGCCCTCCACGGAATGGAAGAGACCATAAAAGACTACGTAGAAAACCTTTCATTAAAGGAAACCAAAGTAAAGGGAAGAAGAGAAAGGAGAAAAAGCGTAAGTCTCATAAGATATGCAGATGATTTCGTCATCATGCATAAATCCAAAGAAGTGGTAGAAAAGTGTAGAGAAGTAATAATAACATGGTTAAAGGGCATAGGCTTGGAATTAAAGCCAAGTAAAACAAGATTGATACACGTAAATGAAGGTTTTGATTTCCTGGGTTTTAATATCCGTCAATATCAGACCGGAAAAAATCAATCAAAAAAAGGCTTTAAAACCCTCATTAAACCATCTAAGAAAAAAGTGAAAGAGCATATGGAGCAACTAACTGAGGTAATAGACAGTTATATAGCTGCTCCACAAGCTGCCTTAATCAGCAAACTTAAACCCATTATACAAGGTTGGTGCAACTACAACCGCAGTGTTGTAAGCAAGAAAACCTTCTCTGGGTTAGACCACCTACTCTGGAACAAACTTCAAAGATGGGGATACAGGAGACATCCCAGAAAGTCAAAAACCTGGGTAAATAAAAAATACTGGGGAACCAAGACTGAAAAGCCAAAGAACCCCTGGGAAGCACCCAAGGTAGACAACTGGACATTCATGACAAAAGAAGGAACATACCTTCCAAAACATGTCAAAACAGAAATCATCCGACACACAAAAGTCAAAGGAACCAGTAGCCCCTACGATGGGAATTTAATCTATTGGAACACCAGAATGAGTAACCACCCAGAAACGTCTAAACAGAAGGTAAAACTTCTTAAAAGACAACAAGGAAAATGCACTCATTGCGGCTTGACTTTTAAGGATGGAGACTTACTGGAAAAACACCACATAATACCGCGCGCACAAGGTGGAAACGACCAACTCAATAACCTTGAGCTACTACACCTACATTGCCACGATGCAAAACACAGAACTAAAATTGCAACTAAGCGTCAAGAGTCAAGTAACGACCCCTCTGAGTTAGATAACAACCCGTTCTAGTGTAAAGAGGTACCAATGAAAAAATGGTTCCTATCACGAGGAGCCGGATGAGGGGAAACTCTCACGTCCGGTTTTGAAGACGAGTCAGTGAGGTGACTCACTGGCTTAGTTTAATA
>NZ_JAAHHM010000308.1:0-2438 GCF_010692445.1 Moorena sp. SIO3E8
CCATTAAACTAAGCCGAGGAGTCGCCTCCACCGACTCGTCTTCAAAACCGTACGTGACAGTTTCCTGTCATACGGCTCCTCATTATAGGAACCATTGTCATTGGTACCTCTACATTAGAACGGGTTGTCATCCAGTTCAGAGGAATCGCTACTTGATTCTTGACACTTAGGTTTGACATTAGTTCTATGTTTCGCATCGTGGCAATGGAGATGTAGTAACTCTAGGTTCTTATTTAGGTCACTTCCACCTAGTGCGCGTGGTATTATGTGATGCTTCTCTATTAAATCCTCTGACCTGAAGGTGAGACCACAGTGGGCACATTTTCCTTTTTGTCTTTTTAAAAGTTTTCCTTTTTGGGTAGACATTTCAGGATGTTTCTGCATTCTGTTACTCCAATAAATTAGGTCTCCGTCAAATGTGCTTCTGGATTCTTTTACTTTGACGTGCCTGACCACAGGGGTCTTGGCGTGCTTGGGTAGGTAGTTTTCCTCCCCTGTCATAAAGACCCAGTTGTCGATTTTCCGGGCGTCCCACGGATTCTGCGGTTTTTCAACCTTGGTTCCCCAGTATTTATTGTTTACCCAGGTCTTGGATTTGTTAGGGTGTCTTCTGTATCCCCATCTTTGAAGTTTGTAACAGAGCAAGTGGTCTAACTTCGAGAAGATTTTCTTACTAACCTGTGAGCGGTTGTAATTACACCATCCCGTTATAATAGGCCTGAGTTTGCTTATTAAAGCGGCTTGTGGAGCGGCTTTGTGGTTATCTATGACCTTTGCGAGCCGCTCGTAATGCTCTTTTACTTTCTTTTGAGATGGTTTGATTAAGGTTTTGTAGCCCTTGTTGTTTGACTGATGTTTACCCACTTCGTATTGACGTATATTGAATCCGAGGAAGTCATATCCGTTGAAAGTGTGGGTAATTCTGGTCTTACTGGGCTTCAATTCCAAGCCTATGTCTTTCAGCCAGTCCTTTATTATCTCAAGACATTCTTCTACCACTTCTTTGGATTTGTGCATGATGATGAAGTCGTCTGCGTATCGAACGAAATTGAGAGCTTTGACATTTTTTGCCTTTTGTCCGGGTAGAGTTCTTGCGAACTCTTTTATTCGTTCTTCCATTCCGTGGAGAGCTATATTCGCCAAAAGTGGAGAAATTATTCCACCTTGGGGAGTGCCCTCATCTGTAGGGTTGAATGTTCTATTATCCATTACTCCTGCCTTTAACCAGTTTTTGATTAATCGTTTCATGGATGGATAGGTATTCAGTTTTCCTAAAAGGACATCATGATTAATTTTGTCGAAACATTTGGAGATATCGGCGTCTAATACCCATTTGGGCATTTTATTGATTCCGAGAAATATTGTTTCGATGGCATCGTGACAAGACCGTCCTGGTCTGAATCCGTATGAATTAGGTTCAAAGACCGCTTCCCATTCCGGTTCTAAGGCAAGTTTGGTTAGTGCTTGGAGTGCTCGGTCATAGATAGTTGGTATACCTAGAGGACGTTTCTCATTACGACCTGGTTTATCAATCCAAACTCTACGGGTAGGTTGAGGTTTCTTATACAATTTCAGGTTGGCTACTAAGGTGAGTCGTTGCTTGTTGGTTAAAGCTTTTTTCCCATCTATTCCAGCCGTCTTTTTACCTTTATTTTGTTGAGTTACCTTCCTGACCGCTACCATCTTGGCAGACCAGGATTTCATCATAGTTTTTTGAAGCTTTCTTACCACGCGACTATCGCCACGTTGGGAGGCTCTGTAGATTCGTTTTTGCAACTTGAATACGGTTATTTCTAGCTTTCGCCAATCAACCTTACTCCATTCCGACTGTGGGGCGAACCCCCGAGTTTTAGACATGTTAATTGCTACTCATAACTCTACATTTTCCTACAACGTGAGTCTGTCAGCGTATTCTAGGTATTACCCCTAAACGTTTGCTTCTGACTCAATCTTTCCAACATAGGCCATGGGGCTAACTACCTACTCAGTGACCGACCGCCCTGAGAGTACCTATGTGGTTACTTCGTTCCTGATAACCATTCTGTGAACTTTTAGGGTGATACTGTCCGCCGGGAACTAGGGAAATCATTATAAAACCATCAATCTTTATAACCCTATGTGTTCCGTTTCTATTTGATTACAGCGTTTCAGCTATTTCGCTGTTCATGGATGACGACGGTTCAGGCGTATCTTTCTCTCGTACCCGTGAGTTCTATTGCCTAGTTAGCCACCACTTTTAGCTAGTAGTGTTTTACCGTTTGACCCCGCTTTAACCTAGAGCTTGTTAATTCTCAGTGATTAGGGGTAGGGCTGTCACTCGGATTTCGCGAGGGTTGGTATCTCACCAACATGGTTATCAAGTTATCAAGGTTTCTTACCTTGTGGCTAATCCCCCAAATCCTTATGGGATAAGGTTTCTAGCCAACGAATCGCACTGA
>NZ_JAAHHM010000309.1:0-2407 GCF_010692445.1 Moorena sp. SIO3E8
GTGCGACTCGTTGGTCAGAAACTTGACCCAATAAGGGTCTTGGAGGATTGACCACAAGGTAAAAAAGAACCTTGATAACTTGATAACCATGTTGGTGAAAGACCAACCCTCGTGAAATCCGAGTGACAGCCCTACCCCTACCTCAGAACTTAACAACCCCTGGGGTAAAGCGGGGTCGAACAGTGAAGCACTACCAGCCTAAGGCGGTGTTAGTAACAGGCAGAGAACTCATGGGTACCGCAAGGAAAGATACGTCCAATCATCGTGACCGAAAAGTAGCGAAATAAGGCTGATAAGCTGCGAGTGACAAAAGTCCAATGGAACATACAGGATTATAAATTTCAGATCATTTATAATGATTTCCCTTGTTCCCGGTGAATAGTATCACCCTAAAAGTTCAATAAAAATGGTTATCAGGAACGAAGTAACTCCATAGGTACTCTCAGAAAGGTCGATTTCTGAGTAGGTAGTTAGCCGCATGGCCTATAGGAGAAAGATAGAGTCAGAAGCTAACGCCTGGAGTAACATCCAGGATACGCAGACAGACTCACGTTATAGGAAAAGATATAACTAGAAGTAGTAATGAATACGTCTAAAACTAGGGGGTTCGCCCCACAGTCGGAATGGAAAACGACTAACTGGCGCAAGCTGGAACGAATTGTTTTCAAGTTACAAAACCGGATATATCGAGCCTCTCAACGTGGCAATGTTCGCGTGGTAAGAAAACTGCAAAAGACTCTGATGAAGTCCTGGGCAGCGAAGATGATAGCGGTAAGAAAGGTAACCCAACAGAATAAAGGTAAAAAGACTGCCGGAATAGATGGTCGTAAGGCTTTAACTAGTAAACAACGACTTATCTTAGTAGCCAACCTAAAACTGTACAAGAAGCCACAACCAACCAGAAGGGTTTGGATACCCAAACCCGGACAGGATAAAAAACGGCCACTTGGAATACCTACCATATACGACCGCGCTCTTCAAGCTCTCGCCAAACAAGCCCTTGAACCGGAATGGGAGGCAAGATTTGAACCCAACTCATATGGGTTCAGACCAGGTAGGTCATGTCATGATGCCATTGAAGCAATATTCAACAGCATCAATAAAATGCCCAAATGGGTACTAGATGCCGACATCGAAAAATGCTTTGATAAAATCAATCACGATGCCCTAATAAGAAAATTAAATACTTATCCAACCATGAGTCGAGTAATCAGGCAATGGTTAAAAGCAGGAGTAATGGATAAGAACACACTCCTTCCTACAGAAGAGGGTACTCCTCAAGGTGGAATAATTTCTCCACTTTTAGCGAATATAGCCCTTCACGGAATGGAAAACCGAATAATACAATATGCTGAAAGTTTACCTGGAATAAAACAGAAGAATAAATCAGCACTAAGTTTGATTCGGTACGCAGATGACTTTGTCATCATACACAAAGACCTAGAAGTGGTAGAAGAGTGTCAAAGAATCATCGTAGATTGGCTAAATGACATAGGTCTAAAGCTTAAACCCAACAAAACCAAATTGGTACATACAACTAAAGGATTTGACTTCCTTGGTTTCAATATTCGACAATACACAGTCGGAAAGCACCAATCAAAGAAAGGGTTTAAAACCATCATCAAACCATCTAAGAGAAAAGTAAAAGAGTATTATGAGCGGCTCTCATCAAAAATAGATAAGCACAGAGCCGCTCCACAGATAGCTCTAATCGAGCATCTAAAACCTATCGTAAGAGGATGGTGCAACTATTACAGCTCAGTCTGTAGTAAGGAAACCTACCAAGACATAGACAACCTACTCTGGAACAAACTTCAAAGATGGGGATACAGGAGACATCCAAGAAAATCAAAAACCTGGGTAAACAAGAAATACTGGGGGACGAGGGTTGAGAAACCTAAGAAACCCTGGGAAGCTCCGAAGATTGATAACTGGGTATTTATGACCAACGAGGAAAACTACCTCCCCAAACACGCCAAGACCAAAATAGTCAGACACGTGAAGGTCAAAGATACCCGGAGTCCATTCGACGGTAACCTAATTTATTGGAGTACCAGAATGCAGAAACACCCTGAAATGACCAGTCAAAAGGGAAGACTTTTGAAAAGGCAAAAAGGGGTATGTACTCACTGTGGTCTCACCTTCAGGGATGGAGATTTAATGGAAAAGCACCACATAATACCACGTTCACTCGGCGGAAATAACTCAGATAAAAATCTAGAGTTACTCCACCTACATTGCCACGATGCCAAACATGGAAAGAAAATCAACTCCTCCGAGTTAGATGTCAATCCATTCTAGAGGTACCAATGACAATGGTTCCTATGATGAGGAGCCGTATGATAGGAAACTATCACGTACGGTTTTGAAGACGAGTCGGAGGGGCGACTCTCCGGCTTAGTTTAAT